>JAFUFH010000076.1 GCA_017470005.1 Bacilli bacterium
AACCCAACCTTACTCGGGCGACCGAGGCGGGGAAAGAAGGGCGAGGCGAAACCAAGACCCTACGAACAGGAACCCGATATAAGGCGTAGTCGGAGAGGCGAGTCGGCAAAAAGCGACAGAGCCCACAAGGTAAGCCGACAGAGTAGATTGGGAGGGCGCTTGGGGAAAGGCCTGGAACTTACCCCGTGAGGCCTCGCCGAGGTGGTTACCCTAGATGTCTTTAAACGAATATAGTAACGCCACCCAGCAACAGCGAACGGCGAGGAGTCAGCAGAGGCCATAGTACCCGAAAGGGGAAGGGCCGAACCAACCAACCGCCACAGTACGAATGGCAGTCGGAACCCACAGCCCGAGTTAACCGAAGGGCGGGTGGGGGCCGAGCGGAAAGGAGGAAAAGGCAAGCGAACTACTACCTCGAACGGAGAAGCTCGCTTTGTTGATTGGAACCGCCGTATGCGGAAAACCGCACGTACGGTGGTGTGAGAGGGTGGATGGAGTTAAAAGGCCATCACTCTACTTTAATTAGAACATGTGAAAACTAGTTTTTAATCGGATTGGGAAAAATTGTTTTTAAAGTTTACGCCAAAAAGAATCAAAGATTGCTTAGCCTAAGACAAGACGGTTGACAACAAAACGATTGTTGTTAGAGAGAACGTATTCGATGTCGTGCTTGTTCTCGTTGACCGGATATTCTTCCTCCACCTCGGCATTGTAGATGTATTCTTCTTTTCTCAAATAATCGAACATGTAGTTGATGGCAGCACTTCTGGTAGGGAAGACCTTGCTGAATTTGATGTCTTTGTCATGGATGACAGCGTTTAATGTATAAATTTTCATAATGAATTATCTCCTTTAATTTGGGACTTCGCGTGGAAGTCATTATTAATATATTCCTAGGATTTCAAAAGAAAAGTGGGTATTTGCTTTGAAAGCTCTTACCCGCTTTTTGTAATCTCTTACAAAATGAAAAAAGTGGAAAATATGACACTTTTCAATTGACACTATAGATAAAGTGTAAAGAAAATAGCCTCTTTTTTGTCAAAAAGTATCAAGTTTTTCCATTGTAAGCTTTTACATGAAAAAAATAGGCGAAAAAGGTTTGTTTTTATCATCTTTTTGAATAAAAAGTGATGATTTTTACCTTTTTAGAGCATGAAAAAAGCTCAACTTTGTTGTGTTGAGCTTATTTTCTTCGTTTGATTTCTGCGTGTTGGAGATAATAACCTTCTTTATCGATGTACATTTTTTGTTCGGCAACCTTTAAGGCCTCTTCATAATCGGTCTTGTTATCGGCATAGATGTAATGAACACCGATAGCGACAGAGTAATTGGTTAAGGCCATCTTGTTGCGGATGTTTTCACTGGTGATGAGAAGATCTTTTTCTCTTCCTTTGAACATGAGAACTAAGAATTCATCTCCGGAGAGACGATAAGCGCACATAGTTTTAGGATCAATGGATTCTCTTAAGACATTGGCAATCGTCTGTAATCCTTTATCGCCTTCGGAATGTCCGTAGTGATCGTTGATATATTTGAGACCGTTCATATCGATTTCAATGATACCATTGACGATTTGCTGATAATGGGAGATATCATCATAATACGTGCGTCTATCATATAATTCGGTGAGAGAGTCTTTACTGGTGTTGACGGCGACGATGAAGATGTAGTTGATCAAAGCGCAGATCTCAGAGACGACATTGAGTAAATCACTTCTGCTGAAGAGAGTTTCAATCAAAACCGTGGTAGAGATGAAGACGACACAGAGAAGAAGAACGAAGGCATCTTTTTTATGTTTACCTTGGAATCTTTTCCAAGTGATGTAGATCAAGACAAGTAAGAAAACGACAGAGACAGCGTGAGGGAAGAAGTTTAAGAACGTACCTCTTTGGAAAGATAAAGTTCCATCTGGGTTATTGGAGAAATAGAAGATAAGCTTTTGTAATGGCTCGAAGGTGTAGAAGAGAGGAAGGATATTGAGAAGAACATTCGCTCCTAAGAGAGAGAAGGAGACAGGGAAGAAGAATTTGCTTCTCTCCTCTCCCATATTGGCAAGCAGGATGAAGATGAAGAGTAGGATTGGTCTTGTGATATAACCAAGAGAAGTAAAGGAGACCGCTAGCGCCATATTCCCGGTTCTTTTACCCACGGATTCCATATCCACAACGATGGATAAGAAAAAGACAATCATTGTGAAAGCAATGAAGTAGATACTTTCCTTTTTGCGAGTGTTCAAATTCTTGATCGCAATCAATAACATAGCGATACAAGCGAAGAACAAAGGGATATTGGTGAATATGTATTTTTGTATATCCATATGGGATTAGTATACTATGTTACAAATTTAAAATTCACTATTTTTTGAATTTTACGCCACTTTTTTTGAAAAATGTCATTTTTGCAGCTTGAAAAAGCTCTCCCTTTCTTTGGGAGAGCAAGGTTTAAAACAATTGACTAACAACTAAAGTGATGCTGGAATCACTCTGTGCTGTGACTTCGAAAGAATAAGGGATGGAAGAGCCATCGTTGAGCGTGGTCTTCTTGCTTAAGATATTCTTAGGAGTGGTAGCAGTGAAAGAAGAGCTTCCTCCTCCATAGCTAGAAGTGGAGAAGAGAACTTTCTGATCCCCCATGTGGGCATAGATGCTTTCAGAGGAAGGTTTGATGAAGTAATCTTTACCAGTGGCAGGAACGGCTTCTATTTTGCGGAAACCGGAATAAGAATAAACGTTGGTATTGCTAGAGGCGACAGTGACTAAGTCGTGATTCTTTTTATCAAAGGAATCGGTGAAGCTAACCATCTTCATATTATTGTACCCTTCATCGAAGAGGGCAAGTCTATGATCGGTGTGGAACACTTTTAAGCCAGCCTTTTTATAGGTGTTACCACTGTAACCATTTTCCACCCATTCGGGATAGCCAGTCGTATCTTGTTCATTTAAGAGAGTAGGTGTGTAATATTCCACCATGAAATATTCATCATACATGCTTCCATTCCAAGTGTTAGGATTGACAAGCATCAAGCAATCTCCGCTGGATTCAAAATCCTTTAAGGTGATTTCAAATCTCTCTTCTGTTCCATCAGGAACATAAGGATCTACCCATCCTAATAAGAGTTTAGACGTGGCGCAGTGGTCTCCGATATTGAAGTCCATCATATCCACACATCCGGCAGGGCAAGTTTTTTGATCATAATCGTAATAATCATCTAAGCCTAACATGTGACCGGTCTCATGGATGAGGGTGTGGGTATCGATATCGATATTATAATATCCGCTTTGTAGTAATTTCATCTGAGACCAGAAGTAGACATCGGCTTTCATCTTTCCTTGGGTCTCATACGTTTCAGAATAGGTAAGGGTGTCAGTATAATTCCAGAAGAAGTCGAGGATATCTTCATTTCTGCTGTCGGAAGAAGAGAGTTTATATTTATAGATGAATTGAACGCCATCGATGATCCCGTTTTCATCCGAATCGAATTTGGTAAAGTCGATTTTATCTTTGTAAGATTGCACGCAGCTGATCAAGAAGTCCCCTAAGTTATCTTTGTATTGGTTATAGAAGTCTTTGGTGGTCTTCTTTACCGCATAAGGAGAAGCGATGGTGGCTTTCAAATCTAATTTTCCATAAGAAGAGGTCTTGTAGTAAGAATTCAAAGATTGCCATCCGGTCTCTTCGGCTTTGCCGTTGTAGGCTTTATCGATAGAATCTAATTCGGCGTTAGTGAAGGCTTGTGCATCACTGAAATATAAAGGGATGACAAGAATATTCTTGTCCCCGATAGAATCTAAACAATCCGCTCCATAGAAGGCGTTAGCTTCTGGATGGGCTTCTAAACGATCTTTTTGAGAAGTGTATTTTTTATATCCACCCTCTGTGGCAATTGGCCTATCATCACTAGGAGTGGTAGGAGGAGTAAGAGAAATGACTTTCGGGTTGGTGGCTTTTCCTGTAGGAGATTGGGTGGAACTGAGATAGGCAAGCTCATAGATGGTTTCTTTGGTTTTGGTGTTGTAATAAAGCTTAGGATAGCCTTCAACTAAGACTTCTCCTCCAATCATGGTATCATCTTCAAAATCAGAGATACCAGAAGCAAGCTTTGCCGAATAAATCTCTACGGTCTTTCCCTTAGAATTCTCTAAGAAGAGGTTGTAGGATTGATGCGTGCTATCGTAAGAGTGAGAAGTGATCTTTCCTTTGAGATAGACAAGCTTTTCTCCGATTTCGTTCTTGTCAAAAGAAGAGAGATATTCGATGAATTCATCCGTAGTGAAAGGATCACTTTCCACAAATCCTTTTGTGGATTCTATATCACTAATGGTTGTATTTGAACTATCTTCTTCCACGGTAGAATTGACAGTGGTCTCTTCTGTGGAAGTATCCTCGCTTTTCTCTTCGCTAGTATTCTCACCACTAGTGTTATCACTCGTATTCTCACCACTGGTGTTTTCGGTGGTAGTAGTAGGGGTAGTATCACTTGTTGTGGTGCTAGGATTATTTGTTTGAGAGTTAGAAGGAACAGTAGGGGAACAGGAAAGAAGAGAAAGAGAGAAAAGGGATAAGAATAACCATGCTTTATTTTTCATAACGTAACGTCTCCTTCAAATGCGTAATATTCTAACAAATGAAAACTATTTTCTAAAGAATGAATTCTAGGAAATGATGTTTCTTAGGATTGTTTCATATAGGATAAGAATTCTTCTTCGGGAAGAGGTTTAGAATGATAGAAGCCTTGGATATAATCGATTCCGTATTCGGATAACTTCTCTTCCTGCTCTTGTCTTTCCACGCCTTCTTGTAAGACTTGGAAGGAGATATCTTTTAACATCTCAATCATGTAGAAAAGCGTCTTAGAGGCGATGGCACTATCGCTTGCTTTATCAAGGATTGATTTATCCAATTTGATGATTTTAAATTTCATATCATAGAGATAATGGAAATTGGAATATCCGGTACCGAAATCATCCAAAGAGAAGGCAAAACCTTCTTGGATGAATTGATTCATGATAGAGAGAACTAACGTAGGATTATCGATGAAGGAGGATTCTGTGATTTCAAAATTGATGTAAGAAGGAGAAACATCATGTTTCTCCATGATGGAATGGAATCTCTCTACCATGGTAGGATCGCTGACTTGTAAAGGAGAGAGATTGACTTCGATATAATCGATTCCGTAATCCTGTATGTGATGAGAGTCAAATAACGTTAAGACTTTATCAAAGACCTGTTCTCCTAAAGGGATGATCTTACCGCTTCTTTCGGCGATAGGAATGAATTCTATAGGAGAGATCATGCCTAATTTTTCATCATAGATTCTTGCGAGAGCTTCCGCAGAATTGATTCTCTTTTCTTTGGTGGAATAGATGGGTTGGAAATAGACTAAAACAGAATTGTTTGCGATAGCTCTATCGATTGCTTCTTCAACTTCCGCTTCTCTCTTGATGGAATCGAGAGCTTCTTTTCCTTTCTCTCCCGCTCCTTTATAAGGAGAATCCACTAACAACATGAAGTCATCGATAGAAGTGACTTCTTCAGGAAGGGAGAGATAGATATACATCGGATAGAAGGAGATCTTTTTATGAAGAGAACCAAATCCTTCTTTCATTCTCTCTTTCAGTAGAGAGAGCATCTCTTCTCTATCTTTCTTATTTTGGAAGGTCAAGACGATATTTCCGTTATCGCAATCGAATAATCGTCCTTGATTGATGCGGTTTAAGTAAAGACCTAATTCTTTTAAAGCAGCATTGACATCTTTGATTTCCGAGGTGGCGGAGAGGTGGGAGAAGTTGGCTAATTTGATGATGACAAATTCTCTCTTATCACGGTGAATGACACTTCTTTCTACCTCTACGATGAAAGAAGAACGGTTATATAACTGCGTAATCGGATTTTTCTGTTGAGATTCCGTTTCAAAGTCAAGTGTCATCCAGAAGCAAGCAAGAGCGGTGATAAACATCTCGATAAGAAGGTTAGTGACAAACATTTGAATCACAATACCGATGGTCGCAGAGACAATATAAGCAGTGATTTTAAAGGCGTAACCTTTGGGTAAGATACGTCGGTAATAGATTCCTTCAATCAAAGCGACAATGAGATAGATAAAAGCTTGGGCATATAAAAGATAGATACCAAAGCCGTGCTCATAAGAGTGATAGGTAAATCCGCTCTGTTCATAGGGAGTGTAATAATAAATGAAATTGGTGACAGGATTGGTGGCAATCAAAGTAAGACAAACTACCATCAAGAAGGAAGTGAACACATAGAAACGGTTGTAGTTTCTTGTCTTTCCGATCATGGTGTTGACATAGATGAAGAAAAGGTAGGGAGTCATATTGTGAACAAAAAGGAAAGCCCCTTGCATGAAAGAGAGCAAAGGAATATTCACATCACTTTCTATCCCTGCTGCTCTTTGGATTTCGATGGTATTAAAAAGAATATCGGCGATTACATCAAAGGCGCCAGACAAAGCTGTCGTGATTAAGACGAGAAAGAAGATGATATTCTTTTTGCTCCTCAATTTTGTCTTGAAGATGAGAATGACAGCCGCGAATAACGAAATAATTACAGCAACGACTTCATACTGATAAATATAGTGCAGATTCGACATAAACAAACAAAATATAACATAAACCAAACTTAATTGCTAATCAATTATGAATATTCTTTAAATATAGATATAAGGAGCCAAAGAAGTATCCGATAGCAAATCCTACTAATAATAAGACAAAATAAAGAAGAATTCGATAAACCAACTTTTCATTTAGCCTAGAGAGCATAAAATATCCTACACCCGCTAAAGCATAGAGGATAAATCCGCTGATTCCCGAGATCATAGGAACATAAAACATGAGGGGAGGAATGTTAGATAAAATGAATAAAATCAAGAAGATAGAACCAGCTAAGATATAGCTGTAGAGGGGCATTTTAGGAAGGAGGACGTATTCTTTATCCCCTTGAATCACTTTCACGCCAGAGAAGAGTCTTCCTTGCACCTGAAAGAGAATTCTCTTTCCTTCTTTTGTCACATAGACAAAAGAGCTTTTCGAGATGGTAGGAAGTTTCTCTCCATTGAAAAAGAGAACAGAATTATCTTTGAAAAAGCTTCTCTGAAGAGTCAGTGTTCCTTCTTGAATCTCCATGCTTCTTTTCATTGACGAGAACATCTCCTGCTCGCTTGCTCTAGTCTTTCTTCTAAGTCGTTGTTTTTGACGATAGAGAGAGAATCGTCATAATTGATATAGTGATAAAGCTTATGAGAATATTTGGCTTGATACATGGCTAAATCCGCTAATTGTATCTCTTGTTCATGAGAGATCTTACTTCCTTTGGCTCTAATTTGAACTACACCAAAGGCAGCGGAGAGATCAAAGGTAGGAAGATGAGAGAAGGTAGTTTCTTTGAGTTGTCTTAAGTAGTGATCGATACGGGTGATGGTATGAAGGGCATAATCGTAATCATCTTTTAAGAAGAGAATCATGAATTCATCTCCGCTTCTTCGATAATAGATCTCTTTCTTTGTGGAGATAGAGATCAAAAACGATGCTAAGATAGATAAAACATCATCACCTGTATGATGTCCGTATAAATCATTGATGGGTTTAAATCGATTCAAATCAAAAAGACAAAGATATCCGTTCTCTTTGTTTCCTTTCAAATGAGAAAGAAGAGTATCATAGCTAAAGAGAGAAGTTAACTTATCTTTATAGGTAGCGGATAAGAAAACGTTGAAAGAAGGATAGTCTTTTGAACTTTGCGCTTTTAAAAAGAGGAAGTGAATGATTTCTTCTTGTTCTTCTCTTTTGGCATAGACAATCCAAGACATTCTTCTACCCTGATAAGAGAGAGGAAGGAAGCTAGTGACTTCTCCTCCTTTTTGATTCAGGTTAGATACTACTTCACTTAGTAGCTTATGATGATGCTCGATTCCTAAGGCTTGAACCATCTCATTTTCCGGATCGATAAGAGAGAATAATTCTTCACAGTTATGAACAGGAAGAGAGAAAGAAGAGAAATCATTCTGTTGAAAAGAAAAGGCCTCACTTAAAATATTCTCACTCTGTTTTAGAGTGGCTAGAATCAAAGTCGGATAAGCGTTTAATGTGTTATTACTATTCATATAAGCCTCTTTTTTATTATAAAACGAAACAAAAGCAATTTGTATTTTTCTTCCAGCAAATCTTTCACTGAGTCTGTTTTTTGTTGACAAGAACACTAAAAATGACAAAAAAAGTCAATAAATAAAAAATTAACTTGTCTAAAATACCTTATAAGTGTTATATAATATGTCTAGGCCTTTTATGACCATTTATTTAAATAGGAATATATGAACACTAACACAAAGAAAATTCTCTTCATCGTCTTATTTGCTCTCGATATGGCTTTGACTGTCACTCTCTTTGTTATTTCCATCCTCCTTTTAGCCAATATGCCTACAAGTAAGCCGACACAAGTGACGGATATGATTTCCTTCTTCTTAGTCAATGACTGGGCGTTCTTTGGAATCGTCGTGGTTCCTTTGATTTTGCTCTTGATCTTGAATGTCATCATCCTCTTCCGTTATTTGAAGAAATCTTCTGCTAAGAAACAAAGAAAATTAGAAGATCTCTCTGAAGAAGAGAAAGAAGAACTCCGCAGAGAATTATATGCGGATATGAACAAACAGAATAACGACCAAGAATAAACATAACCTCTCTTCGGAGAGGTTTTTCTTAAACTAATATGAAATTAGATTACAGATTATTTGATTTAAAACATTACGACAAAGAGATACAAGAGATATATGAGACTTCTTTCCCTGAGAATGAAAGACCTCCTTTTGAAATGCTGCTTTCTTTTAAAGAAGCGAAGTTTTATGGCGTGTATCTTGATAATAGACCTGTTGGGTTAATGGATACTATTCAGTATCAAGATATTGTCTATCTCTTCTTTTTAGCTGTTTCTTCTAAGGAGAGAGGAAACGGAATCGGAAGTCAAATCTTAACGGACTTTAAAGAACAATATAAAGATAGACGTTTGTTCTTATTAGCTGATGAAGTATCTCCTATTTATCAAGATTATGAAGAGAGGAAGAAAAGATTCTCGTTCTATGCTAAAAACGGGTTCCATCCAGAAGGAGTCTTCATCAAAGAATTTGGTGTCAGATACGAATATCTCACGCATGATTGTAGAATTGAAAAACACGAACTTCTCGATATCATGGAATTGCTGATTGGCAAAGATATGGTTGATCAATATTACGAAGATTAGAAATCCTGAATTATTCCGCTAGAATACTATGGGATTTAATCTGTGACTATTCTCTATCACACATAATATTTGTAAGTTTCCTTACAAACGAGCAAGACAATCGTTTTAGTGCAAAATCAAGAGATGACTTTGTACTTTTTCTCACCAAAATAGTAAATTGGGACTAAAACAGAAGTATTCACTGCATAAATGGAATCATGGTTGATAAGCTCTTCTTGCTGCCGATTGAAGACGTTACGCCCAAAAGCAACGTCTATTGTTTCTTTATAACTGAGTTTCTTATTTAAGTTTCCAGTGAATATGTAGTTCAACACTTTTAGAGATGACAGAATATACTCCTGAAACTGAATATTGGATATTGATTTACAATCAACTGCCAATTTTCTTTTGTCAATGGAGGATTTATATTTAGAGAAATCCTTTTTATATACTTTGTTTGATTCAATTTGCTCTTTGCTCAGATATACTTCCTGAAAAGATTCAAACATGGGATAATTGATGAACAGAAGCCCGTTCTCAGAGTCGTTGTCAAAAACAGAAAGCATCTGACTCAATGCCTCCAGCTTATCTTTATCACTCATTGAATTTTCCTGAAAATCAAAATCGAACACAAGGTATTTTGTGCCAAATCTTTTCCCATAGATTTTCTGTTTTTGATCGGGTGGTACAGAAGGGGATAACTCAATCGCCTTTTCAAGATCAATATCAAAATCATATTCTCTCATTTCTCTATATAGAGAATAGATGTTGCAACAAAGGGGAACCAACTCGATGTCATTCCCTAGTCCGATATAGTTTTGGTTGAAGGTTTTGAAGAAAGACATTTCTTTATCCGCACCTTCTACCAGTACCAGTATCTTTTCACACATTGAAATCATTGCTCCTATAGATCTTCTCCAAGTTATGTCCCTCTCTGAGATCTTTGGATGTGCAATCAGCTAAGTTTTTGATTTTGTTGTCGCTTATTAAAAACAGACAATCAGGTCTCATCAAATCATTATTCATCAAGGATGTATTGTGAGTAGTGACAAAGGACTGGAAGGTTGTTCCTTCATTCAGTATTTTGATTACTTCTGCACTGAGTTCATAGTGATAAAAGGCATCAAACTCATCAATGAAAATGAATTTGTATTTTGAAAAATGCATCTTCCAATAATATAGAAGTTCCAATGCCTGGGTTCCTGTGGAAAAGATTGCCGCAAGAGGAACTTCACCATGCTTGAATTTGGCGAAAATGCGTTTGACAGATCTTCCTGTCGCAATATTGATTTGTGCCTTAAGAATCAAGTCGTATTCCAAGCCAAAACTCTTCAGAAAATTCTGGAAATCTTCCAATTTGTCTTCCGTTACGATTCTTTGTTCAATGTCTTCATTCAGGCCAATCCCTTCAAATTCATTTCCCTTAGTAAGACAACGAAACCAAAGCATAGAGGAAACAAAGTCAAATAATTTGGACAAAGGTGAGTCTTTGAACTCAAAAGTACGGTATAAAAAAGACAAGGCAGAAAAACCATCATTCATAGAAGCAAAGGACAGGTTTTCCGTTCCGGGGAATTTACAGAAAACATTGCCTTTGTCACCTGTATAATCAAACATCAGTTCTTCGTTGATGAAGATTTTTTCTGAGGACACATAAAAGGCATCTTTCTTATGGTATTCATAAACAAGGCTGTCTTTTCCAAATCGAAATGAATAGGAAAAGAAAACGTCTTTGTTGGAATCAAGGCAACAATAGGTGGGGTTAGTGTCAAACGCAAAAATATTTTTATTGTTATGGATCATGAGATTCTTCTCAATGTCAAACAAAGCACGGCCTAAATTGGATTTTCCAGTGCCGTTTTTGCCATAGATGATACCTTTGTTGACAATGCCAGATTGAATCAACTCCGTATTGAAATCATATCTTCCATGTCTTTTCAAATCAAAGACTATTTCATCTTTGAAATTCCTATAACCCTTCACTGAAAACCGTTCGAGCATAGCTTCTTCCTCCATAAGTGTAATTTTTTTACACTTATAATTTTAATATAAGAATTTTCAAAAAACAACAAAAAGCAAAGCTATTGACAAAAACAGTTTTGCCTAAGGTATAACTTCATTAATCAGAATTTGATTTGTTTCATAAAATCTTACTTTTATGAACCCATGATTTATAGTTTAGTTGTCAGCAAGAATTAGTTCGTGTTGTCCCAAACGCGAAATGAGGAATGTTGTACACCTATCATCAAGAACGAAATATAGGTAATGTTCGTTCATTTTGTCGTTTAGAAAGGAAAATTAAACTATGAAAAAGTTAAAAGTTATTCTCCCCGCAATCTTAACTCTTGCTGTTTCTACTTCTGCCGCCGTTACCGGTACCGTTGCTTGGTTCACTGCTACTAGACTTAGAACTGTTGCTATGGATAACGTAACTGTCGTAAACCCTGAAGAAGGTCTTAACCTTTTAGGAATCAAGAATGTTGCAAATACAAAAATCACTGGTACCACTGGAACTCATGGCCAACTTGTTACTCCAGCCACTCAACCTACTGTCACTCATGCAAATGATGGAACCAATCAAGGCGTTTTAAGAGATGCTTCTGTTGATGTTGAGAATGGCAAAGTTTATAAGGCTTTAATTACTGAAGAAGGTGCTATTGCTGGTTATGCCGAACAAGCTATTGGTACTAAAGATACAAAAACATACAATGAGCAAGACATTTATTATGCTACCGCCTTCACTACAACATTTGGTGTAAGCAGAGTTGGTGATCCTGGTTATGATTCTTGTTTATTCTTAGATTTAAACGCTTCTCTTGCTTCTAAACCCGGACAAGGAACTGGTGCAACTACTGATGTAGATTTATACAATGCAGTTCGTATTGGCTTAAAATGTGGAACTAATTGGTTCGTTTGGGCTCCTTTTGCTACTATTGGTGTTAAAGCTGAAAAAGCCGCTGATGCCGCTATGTATGTAAATGGTGAAGTTGGTGCTCTTAATGCCCCTGCAACTGATGAACAAAGATTAGCAAAGCAAACATTATATACTGCCGCTAATTTTGTGAAAGCTCATAACACTAGTACTGCAACCGATACCAAGCTTAATGATTCCGAGACCTTAGTCGATGCTGATTATAATACAGCTGAATATGGTTATTTAGGTACATTTACAAAAGTCGGTACAGCTGCTACCGCTGATGCTGATGCTGATGGACTTGATGTTACTGTCTATACATGGTTTGAAGGAACTGATCCAATTCTTGTTAACACAAACTTCACTACTCAACTTGCTGGTTTAACTGCTAACTTAAAATTCATTTTGAGAAGAGTTGAAAAATAAGAAGAGTTAAAAGTTTTAATCTCAATCAAAAATTCCTTAAACTTTAAGTTCGCCCCAATTAGGGGCGAATTTTTGTGTGACGGGCACGTCACAGGCCTGAGGTGAAAGTCCTCGATGGGTGGCCTTGTAAAGAAACCCAACATAGCCAAACCCAACCTTACTCGGGCGACCGAGGCGGGGAAAGAAGGGGGAGGCGAAACCAAGACCCTACGAACAGGAATCCGATATAAGGCGTAGTCGGAGAGGCGAGTCGGCAAAAAGCGACAGAGCCCACAAGGTAAGCCGACAGCGTAGATTGGGAGGGCGCTTGGGGAAAGGCCTGGGACTTACACCGTGAGGCCTCGCCGAGGTGGATACCCTAGATGTCTTTAAATGAATATAGTAACGCCACCCAGCAACAGCGAACGACGAGGAGTCAGCAGAGGCCATAGTACCTGAAA
>JAFUFH010000077.1 GCA_017470005.1 Bacilli bacterium
ATTGTAAATGAATCAAAAATGCTTTGCAAAGAAGTAGGTTTTTCAACAAGCTACGCTTGTTGACGATTGTATAAATAATAAAGAAAAAGAGCTGTTGTCCAACCCACATTAGTTATGTAGGTTTTTCAACAGCCCCTTTTTGATTCTCTAGGAATTTACTTTTTTCACATCCGAGTCCTTTCTTTTCTTCAGATCAGCCTAGAAGGTTCCTTTTCTTTGCAGATGCTTTTGGGAACGAGCTGTTCTTTCTTTTGATTCAGGAAGGAAAGATCAGTCTTCACTCCCGCTCATTTCAATTAGCGCCATGACTTCTTCGGAATATCTCATTCAGGCAGCACAATCATGAACAGGCTAGGGTGAAGAGGATATGCCTTGTCGTTCTGCAAGTCATGTCTTTACACTCTCATGAGAATGTATGCAAAAGCATGACAGGATGTTGACACTCCCTCAAAAGCTATGGATTTTTCTTGCAGGGAAGAATAGAATAGGGTCATACAAGAACCTATTTCCAGCGAACACAGATCATACTTCAACCCTTCTTCTTCTCTCTTCCCTTACATACAGTCATTTTGTCCCAGTGTGACAGAATGACGTTTGCCATAGAAGAAAACACAGTGAAGTCCTATCGTTCCATCCGCTTCCACTTCAAGGGGAGTCAGTTGTTAATTCTAAAGTGAACATGTAAAAACTGCTAACATGAAAATTTACACTGGAGGAGCACAAAGCCAACACACTCATCATAGGATGGAACAGAAACATTAAGAAAGGAGGAATCAAGAACGACGCATTGAAGGGGAAGAAAAGGAGAAGGGTCAACAGGACCTTCACGTTCTTTCCTCTTTCCAGACTGATCAGCATGATCAAGAGCACTGCTAAGAAGAAGGGGATCGCCGTTGTTGTAACAGAGGAAACCTACACTTCTGTGGCTTGCTTCTATGACGGAGACATGCCTAAAAAGGGCGTGGAATTCTCCGGCATAAGACTTACGCACTCCCTTTACAGGACAAGGGAGGGAAGGATGTTGAACGCAGACATAAACGCACTCAACATCTATAGAAAATGTAGCCCCGAAGCCAAAAGGCTGAGGTGTATGGGAATAACATGTCCCAGGCGTCTTCAAGTGATGAACCCATGACTCTCATCCACAACAACCTGAAGCAAACCGAAAAGGGTGCCTTTAAAAAGACACCTTATGTTCGTAAGAAGAAGACAGAAATCAAGAAGATAGCCCAAGTGATTGCGAAGATGATGATACAAGCGAGAGCTTGTGAAGCTTTGAATGGCTTTGCTTTTGATGTCATGATTTTCTCTTGCGCATCTATTGATTCCACTTCCACCTATGAATCCACCGATGATGTTGCCGCTTTTAAATTTGTGTCCAAAAGATACGGGAAAAAGAAAATTTTGATCGTGGATTCTTCTAAATTTGACAAGAGCAACCCTTGCCGAAGCTTCTTCTTAAATAACTTTGACCTCATCCTCACCGATGCGAGTCACGAGATTGTTGATCCCATCAAAGAACAAGGGGCAAATATCATCACTTCTAGCGAAAAATAAATATTTACACATTAAAAACCCCTGATGATTACAGAAGAGGAGGCAACTCCTGTCATCAGAGGTTTTTTCAATGAAAGCTTATTTCTATTGATTTATTTTCTTTATTTGTTTCTGAAGAAATCCCAACGGACAACATCTCTGATCTTAAAGAGATCGACCAATTGTTTCATGGCATCTTCAGAGATGGTGTTGACCACCTTTCTTTGTCCGATGATGTTGTAGATGGTGGCTGCTTTTTCCACAGTCTCGATCAAACCGAAGGTCTCATCTAAATTTTTACCCGCGGCATAGACACCGTGCAAAGACCATAAGACGATACGGAAAGAGGCCATCTTTTCTGCGGTAGCAATACCGATTTCATCGGTTCCGCAGAGCATCCAAGGAAGGACACCGACGCCTTCAGGGAAAACGACGATACATTCGGTGGACATCTCCCAAAGAGTGTGAGAGAATTTCGCTTCATCTAATTCGTGAACATAAGTCATCGCAAGAAGGTTCGTAGGGTGGCAGTGCATGACCACTCTATTGTTAGGGTCGACTTTCAATCTGGCGATGTGAGACATCATGTGGGCAGGGAATTCGGAAGTGGTTCTTCCTCCATCCTTGTATCCCCACAATAAGTCGATGGTCTTATCTTTTGCGATACGAATGATACCGAGATTGGTTTCCGGATCATCTAAGACATTTTTGAAATATTTTCCTGTTCCGGTGACAAGGAAATATTTTCCAATCAAAGGTGAGATGTCGAAAGCGGCACTGTTGACACCCGCCAAAGGTAATTTACGGATGACATGATTCACATCCAAAAATTCTTTGACTTCTTCTTCCTTGAGAAGATAAGAGATGTTTCCTCCGTTTCTCTCATCCCAACCCAAGCGATACATGTTGGCGGCAGTTTTCGCAAATTCTACTAAAAATGGCGCTTCCAAAACATTTTTCATATGACACCTACTTTCTTTTTGAGAGAACCTCGTTCTCATAACTGACCACGTCAGAATAATAATCTTCTTTCAATCCACATCTAAGCAAATATTCATTCCAGATATCAGAGAAGGGCATCATCTTTGCATGTTCTTGTAGATACATCAATTGAGTGAAATCTGCTTTATCTTGTAATTCTTTCAATTTGGCATTAGGTAAAGTTAAGGCGTAGAGAAGAGCTTTTTCCATGCTTCTTTGTCCGGTCACCCAAGCAGAGATTCTATTGATAGAAGCATCGAAGAAATCTAAGCCGATGATGACTTTATGAATCGCGTCATTTCTGACGATTTCTTTGGCGACTTCTTTCAATTCATCTTCAAAGATGATCACATGGTCAGAGTCCCAACGAACAGGACGAGAGACATGGAGAGCTAACTTATCATAGAAAGCGAGAAGGGAAGAAATCTTTTCAGAGACCACTTCGGTGGGATGATAGTGTCCCATATCCATCAAGCAGTTGATGCCACGGGTGGCGGCATAGTTTTGATAGAATTCATTCGAACCAGGAGTGAAGGATTCGGCACCGATACCGAAGACTTTGCTTTCCACTGCGGGGATGACCCACTTCTTATCATATCCTTTTAAAATTTCATCCAAGGAATCTCTCAAACGGATTCTCGGTCCTAAACGATCGGCAGGGATATCTTTGTATCCATCCGGAATCCAAATGTTGACAAAGCAGGGTTTACCAAAGGCTTTACCAAGTTCGGCAGCGATCTCTAAGCTTCTCTTTCCGTGTTCAATCCAGAATTTTCTAGTAGCTTCATCAGGAGAAGTGAGAGTCAATCCATCTTTAACTTTCGGGTGAGCGAAGAATGTGGGGTTGAAATCGATGCCATCGATTCCGATTCTCTTTCCAAATTCAATCCAAGGTAAGAAATATTTGATGGTGTATTGATCTCTGTCTACTTTTCCTTTATCTTCGCCTAAGATCGCGTAAGAAGCGTGAAGATTGAGTCTTACTTTTCCAGGCATTCTCTTAAATGCATATTCAATATCTGCCATCAACTGCTCAGGAGTTTTTGCGACACCAGGATAATTACCGGTGGTTTGAATACCACCAGATAAGGTGTCTGTTCCATCAAATCCTAAGACGTCATCTCCTTGCCAGCAGTGAACAGAGATCGGGATATTTTTGAGAGTGTTGATCGCGCTCTCCGTATCGACCCCTAGTTCGGCATAGATTTTTTTGCTTTCATCGTATCTGCTCATAATTTAACCTCCGTGATTTCTTCAAACGAGCGTTTTACCAATTCTCTCCCTTCTTTTAAGGATGAGATTTCTTTTGTCGCGTATAATTGCATCAATAGATTTCCGATAGCCGTCCCTTCTGCAGGACCTACAATCACCCTCTTTCCTGTCTCTTTTAAGGTGAGTTCATTCAAGAGCGTGTTATAGATACCACCACCGATGATATTGAGTGTGTCATAATGCTTTCCTGTCATCTCTTCAATCTCTTGTAGGGACTCTTTGTAAGAAAGAGCAAGGGAGTGATAGATGCAATAAGCCATTTCACCGATGGATAGTTTTCCTGTCTTTTCTTCCATCGCTCTGATCATGCTTTCGGGAGCTAAGAAGGATTCATCATTGACATTGACAATCTTATCTGTTGGGTTTTCTCTTGCCATTTGGGCAAGGGTAGCGAAGGAATATTCATCGTGAAGCTCGTGTCTGACTTGTTGTATCATCCACAATCCCATGATGTTCTTTTGGAAGCGGAAGGTGTGATCTAAGCTTCCTTCGTTGGTGTAGTTATATTTCATCGATTTCTCATCGAGATGGGCGTCCACTTGTTCAATGCCAAGCAGAGACCAAGTTCCCGAAGAGATATAAGGAGTCTTATCTTCTAAAGGAGCGGCTAGAACGGCACTTGCCGTATCATGCGTGGCGGGAAGAAGGACAGTGGCAGAATAGCCAACCTTCTCTTCCACTTCTTTAGAGAAAGGACCTACGACACTACCAGGTTGGGTAAGAGGAGCAAACAGTTCTCTCTTAAACCCTAATTTTTTGATAATTTCCTCATCCCAAGTGTGGGTGAGAGCGTTGACCATACCGGTGGAGGTTCCATTGGTATATTCTTGTTTCTTGATATTGGTGAGAAGGAAATTGAAGTAATCTGGAAGCATGAGGAAGCTTTTGGCTTTGCTCATTCTTCCTGTCTTTACATCATCATATAATTGATAGATGCTATTGAAAGGTTGAAACTGCATTCCTGTCTTGGAATAGAGAGTAGCAAACGGAAGCAATTTATGAACATCTTTAGAGGCTTTCATTCCTCTTTCATCACGATAACAATAAGCTTTTCCAATTCTTCTATCCTCTTTATTTAAGAGAACATAATCGACAGCCCAAGTATCGATACCCACATAGGATACCTTCCCTTGTTCCCCCGCCTTTTTTAAGCCGATAAGGATTTCGGAGAAGAGAGAATCTACGTCCCAATAGAGGTGGCCTTCCTTATCTTTTTTGGGAAGGTTTGGAAAACGATGGACTTCTTTTAAAGTCAGTTTTCCGTCGATGACATCTGCTAGAATTGCTCTCCCGGAGGAAGCTCCTATATCAATAGCTACATATGACATAATGATTTAAAACTTTTAAAATTGATAATTACCGCTGACACATTCTTTTTGGCTTCCATCAGGAAGGGTGACAATACATTTTGCTCCGCAAGGAACGGTCAAATTCATAGAGAGTTCATCGTCTTCTTTCTTCCAAGAAGCTTCAATCCATCCATAAGGAGTGTTGACTCTTCCTCTGGCATGAGTGATTCCTCCACCGATCAAAGGTTTGAAGGTAAATGTCTTATAACCAGCTTCTTTGGCCTCGATACCTAAGACTCTAGAATACAAGAAGGCACCGATAGCGCCAGAGGCGTAGTGGTTAAAGGAAATCATTCCGCCTGTACCATCTTCAGGTACATTGAGTTTTCCATCATCGTCTAAACCGTCAAATCTTTCCCAGATGGTGGTACCTCCTGTGACGACTTCATGTAACCAAGAAGGATCTTTGGTTTGCATGAGCATCTTGAAGGCATCTTCTTCATGTCCGTTATCCGCTAAGGCGAATAAGAGATAAGGAGTGCCAGGGAAGCCTGTACCAACTTTATAATCGTTCGCTTTGACTAAAGCGGCTAAATTATCAGCTGCTTTTTCTCTCTGTCCCTCAGGGAACATCTTGAAGTGAAGAGGTAAGACATAAGCGGTTTGGAATTCCTTCTTCATCTTACCATTTCCATCTGTGAGGAGAGAGACATATGCATCCGCAACTTTTTCGGAGAGTTCTTTATATTTCTTTTCGTCTTCGCTCTTTCCTAAGATACCTGCGATCTTGCTGAGCAAAGAAGAGGTGTTGAACAAAGAGCAAGTAGCGGTCCATTTATGTCTGGCTTGGCAAGCGCCCATAGACATACCAGGAGCTACCCAGTCACCAAAGTGGAAGAAGGAGATATTATGCCAAATGTATCTTCTCTTGCCAAAGCTTAAGAGGTTCGCCCAGAACTTACAGGCGTTGACATATTTCTTCATGGTCTCATAGTTTTCTTCTAAGACTCTCTTATCTCCTCTGGCTTGATACATGGCATAAGGAACAAGGATACAAGCATCTCCCCAGAAATCGGTAGCGATCGTGGGGAAGGTTAAAGGCATACCATAACCTTTGTGAGGAATGGTGGTAGGAACAGCACCAGACTTTAATTGTTCGACTCTTAAATCTTTCAACCACTTCTCTAAGAATCTTGTCAATTCAAAGTTATAAACAGCGGTGGGAGAGAAGAGAGCGATATCTCCGGTCCATCCCATTCTTTCATCTCTTTGAGGACAATCGGTAGGAATATCGAATAAGTTAGAATAAGAGGACCAACGGATGTTCTCTTGTAAACGATTAATTCTTTCATCGGAACAAGAGAAGTCACCATTGTTTTCAAAGTCGGAATATAACACTAAGGCTTCAATCTCTACATCCTCTTCTTTGATTCCATGAATTTGAATATAGCGGAAACCGAAATAGGACATTCTAGGAGAATATTCTTGTTCCCCATCTTTACAGATGTATGTGGCGGTTTGCTTGGCGGAACGGAGAAGCGCCATATTGACATAGCCATCTTCTTTTAAGATTTCTGCGTGTTGAATGGTGATGACATCGCCTTTCTTGGCATTCTTGATCTTCAAATAAGGTTCACCAGCAAAGTTTTGACCAAAGTCAACTACAATATCGCCATTTTCCATCGTCTTGACAGAGACAGGAGTCAATCTTCTTTGGCAGATGACAGGAGAACCATAATTAGCTTCTATCTTAGGAGAAACTCTAGGGGTCTCTAAAGCGGCAGGAATGAATTTGGCAAAATCTAATTGGATAGAAGCATCATAGGTTTCACCATCATAGATGTCGACCATTTTATAGTTGCCTTCTCTGGTGACTTCAAAGGATTCATCACTGGCAATAATCTCTTCGCTTCCGTCTTCGTATTGGATTCTTAGTTCTAATAAGAGAGCTTGTCTATCCGCATAGATGCGGTTGGTTCTGCTCATGACGAAAGACCCGACAGCCCATCCACCACCGACGACAGCGATGATTTCGTTCTGTTCTTTCAATTGTTCGCTGACATCATAGGTTTGATATTGTAAATGATGCTCATAGGAGGTGTATCCAGGAGCAAGGTATTGTTTGCCTACCTTTTCTCCGTTGAGATTGAGTTCATAGATACCGATAGCGGTAGCATAAATCTTGGCGCTTTTGACTTTCTTATCCAAAGAGAATCTCTTACGGAACGTTAAAGGGATAGGGGAAACATTCTTTTCGACAAAAGAATAAGTTCCATCGGTGATCCATTTACCAACCCATGGGGTATCTAATCTACCCATCGTGAAGCGAATTTCTTTTTCATCTTCTTGATTGGAAGTGGTAGTCGCTTTGACTTTGCACACATATTCTTGGAAAGGTTTTAAGGGTTGTCCATCATATTCGATACCGATGAGAGAGGTGAAAGTTTTACTCCAATCCCCGATGGTGACAGTCGCTTCTTTTAATTCATCTCCTTGAACGGAGCTTTCCACATAAAACGTAATTCTAGGCTTGCGATTATCTGTAACGATGTTTTCGTTGAGATACTCCACCTTGAGTTGTTTAATTTCCATAGTGAATTCCTTTAAATTAATTAAATATATTGCTGAATATTTTCAGTTAATATAATTTAACATTATTTATAATTCAATAGCTCGTTTTTGCTTTAATGTGAAAGAACAATTGAAATACAAGCAACAAAAATATATTTTTTAGGGTTGAAACGAGCAATAATGAGCAAGCGTTGTTTTTGGGACAATCTCATTATTTAAATAAATTTAAACAAATTTTCCTTTATAGAAAACAAACAAAAGTGAGCAGATTCGTTTATAATAAATTTGTGATTTTTGAGGAATTGAACCAAGCACAATCTCAAGCAGTCAAACAGACAGAAGGATATGTGAGAATCATCGCGGGAGCCGGTTCTGGTAAAACGAGAGTGTTGACTTCTCGTTATATTTATCTTGTCTTAGAAGGTCAGATTCATCCTGACCATATTCTTTGTCTCACTTTCACTAACAAAGCGGCGACAGAGATGAGAAAGAGAATCAAAGAATCCATCGGGGAAAATTACAATTATGACAATATCACCACATATCATTCTTTCTGTTCAAAGTTCTTGCATCAGGAAGGAAAATATTTGGGATTAAAGAGTAATTTCCCTATCATCAATGAATCCAAACAAAAGAAGATTCTAAAGAAGCTATGTGAAGATGAGCATCTCTCTTTTGACTCTTTTATCTATGAAGATCTCTCTAAGATGATTCACGATTATAAAGATGGCTATGATTATGTTTCCGCGCTTCTTTCCAATCGCTTAGAAAACAAATATGAAAACAGAGATAAGATGAAGTCTTTGATCATCAAATATATCAAGCAATGTTATTACATTGAGAAGGGTTGTGATTTTGATGATTTGATTTCGTTTACGTTGCACATCTTAAAGAATGAAGAGGAAGTAAAACAGAGATGGGCGGAGAGAATGAATTATATCGAGGTGGATGAATTCCAAGATACTTCGAATAAAGAATATGAGATTTTAGAATTGCTACAAAGCGTTCATCACAATCTATTCATTGTGGGAGATCCCGATCAAAATATTTACGAGTGGAGAGGCAGTGATAATCGACTATTACTAGATTTTCCTCTCACCCATGAAAACACCAAGACCATTTTGTTAGAAAGAAATTATCGTTCCAGCAAAAATATTTTAAAGATTGCCAATCAACTCATCAAAAATAACAAAGTCCGTGTGGATAAAAATCTTTTTACCGATAAAGAAGATGGAAAAGAAGTCGTCTATGTTCACGCCTATGATGATAACAATGCGGCGTTAGAGATTTCCTCTTTGATTTTGAATTTGAGAAATGAAGGATATGATTACAAAGATATCGCGATTTTATATCGAGCAAATTATCTATCGGAACCGTTAGAGAATCGTTTTAGAAAAGATTCGATTCCTTATTATGTCTATGGGGATGTTTCTTTCTTCCAAAGAATTGAGATTGTGGATCTTTTTGCTTATTTGAAATTCTTGATCTTTCAAGATGATAAATCTTTCTTAAGAATCATTAATAAACCGGATAGAAAGTTCACTCGTTCTAAAGTGAATTATTTGAAGAAATTACAAAGTGATTCTTCTTTGTATGACACGCTTTATTCCAATCGCTATGACGGGTTCTTTGAGGAGTGTGATTTTCGTTCTTTCTTAAAGACAACAGAGGATTTGCGCGCTCAGATGAAGAAATATTCTCTCTCGGAATTGTTAGAGAGAATCGCTAGCGATTACGGATATCTTTCTTATTTAGAAGAGATGGGAAATCCAAGCAGAAAAGAGAATGTTTCCATGCTCATTTCTTTAGCAAGAGAGAGTGAAAGAGCCAATGACTTAAAAGAAGATGCGCTCGCTTTCCTTCAAGAATTTGAGATGGAAAGAGTCAATATGGATCAGGATCACAATCAAGTCAAATTGATGACGATTCACGCATCTAAAGGTTTAGAGTTTCCCGTGGTGATTGTCTATGGACTAAACGAGAATGTCTTTCCTTCTAAGAGAACCTTAGAAGAAAGAGATATCGCAGGGCTTGAGGAAGAAAGAAGATTATTCTATGTTTCTATCACTAGAGCGATGGAGAGACTCTATCTTTATGAATTACAGAAGAATTCTTGGTCTGAGAATGATGAATCTCGTTTCATGGAAGAGATTTTGCCTTTGAAGGAAGAATATGATGATTTCTCTCTTCCGAGAAAGAGAAGCAAGAAAGTCTTAAAAGAAGTCAAAGAAGATTATTTCAATCCTGTCTTTGGTAAAGGAAAGATCACCAAAGTGAATGCGGATGGTTCTTTCCAAGTGAAGTTTGAAGATTTCCAGGATGAGAAAGTCATTCAGAATTCTTTCTTCCCTGAGGTGGTCAAGAAGGAAGAAGAAAAGAAAGAGATACCTCTTTTAGATGAATTGGTAGAGAAACAACATCAAAAAGAATATGAGAAGAGAAAGGAAGCGTTCTTAAAGAAGAAGTGGAATGTGCAAGAGGATAAGCACATGTCACTGAAAGCGAATGGATATCTTTTTGAAATCGAATATATTGAGAATATGAAACTATATCTTCTCATCATCGATAAACAAGAAAAGGAAGCTTATCTCACTTTGAAAGAATGCGTACAACGAGCGTTTGAAATCCAGGATAAGTAAAATCACACTCATTTCGTTTTAAAAAATTGTTTTAGATAAAAAGACTCGGATGTATGTTTCCGAGTCTTATTTTTCTAAATCTAAAATTTGTTTGGCTGTGTCTAGGAGATTTTGGCCGTCTTCTTTTGCAATCTGATAGGGGTAATAGATATTTTCGTGAGCTCCGTTTCTATCATGAAAATCATATTGAACCACCACCTCTTCTAAGGAAGGAAGAAGGTAATATTTCCAAGGTTGACTATCCCATTTACCTCTATCGCTATTGTATTCGATAAGATATTCAAAGTCTTTTTTCACTTCTTTTTCTATCGGAGTGTAAGCTACATCAGCAATCGCATCAAGAAGCGTTCCTTCATCCTGTCCGGAATGATTCCCAAACGAATCTTCTAAAGCGAATTCAATCGCGAAAGTTTTCCCTTGCATTTCCTGAATGAAGTGATCGACATCTCCGCTATCTAACACTTCGGCTTTGTCTTCTTCGTGTTCTTCTTTCCGGATTTGAATCAATTCTTTTGCTTTATTCATCAATTTGAGAGCATCTTCTTTGGGGAAGGAATAATAGGTGTCTAAAGTATCTCCCATTTGGAAAGCTTGTCTATCGACACTGACATAAGCATATCCATCACTGTTAAAATACGCTTTACTATCTCTTGAACCACTGATGATATAGACAAAACTTTCCTCAGCATCTCCTACATAGGTAGGATCAATTCTCGTGAAGGAGATTTTTTCTAGTTCCTCGATGATTAGACTATCTGTTTTGTAGATAGGATAAGGAAGAGTATCCGTTTGGCCCGGCATGATGAGTCGATTGGTATAAGTTTGGTTGCTCTTTAATAAAGAAGCGGGTGTTCCTTCGTAAAAATGATCTTTGGGAGCCGCAAGAAAACCAACGACAGCAAGCCAAGGGGCTGCGCTTGTGATGGTGGCGGCGGTGATGACAATAGAGAGATATTTCTTCCAACGGTGGTTGACAATGATGCCCGCGATAGCAAAACCGAGAGCGAATACCAAAAAGATGATGTTAAAAATGAAAAGATTAAAGGTTTGGAATAAAAGAATTCCAAAGATTTGAGATAAGATAAAACAGAAGCCGCCTGCGATAACTAAACCTAGTCCGATTTTGTCTTTCATGATGTATCCTCGATTTTATGGATCGTATCGTATCGTCTGACTGCTCAAAAATAGGGAGAGTTGTTTTCTATCCTAAAATATATAAAAGTATATACTTTAAAACGGTAAAGTCAAAATTTCCTTTTACGAAACCATAGTTTTGTTTATTAATAATATTCTTTTTATATAAAAGCTGTTCCTGAACATCTTTTTTTGCAATGTGGTTTTCTTTTTTTGTAATGGTTTGATTTTTCTAAGAAAGATAAAATCATAATGCTTGAAAGCGCTTATACACGTTCTGTTAGTAAACAGAGCAGAAAGGAAACACATGAAAAAGCTATTTCAGAACAGAGGAATTGGATTCTTCAGTGAACTAGTCCTCGCAATCCTGTCTATCGTCACTGCGATTGTCTATGCTGTCAGCTATGGAAACTTTGTCAATCAAGCAACCAATAACAAACCTAGTATCTCTTGGGTCGGATTTGTTTTCTTGCTTCTTTGGGTGGTCATCGCTGTCGCTGGTAAGTTTACCAAGTTTGGTAAATACACTCCCTATGTCGATATCGTCTTCATTGAACTCGCTCTCTTCTTCTTCATCTATCGCATCTACTATTATGTCTCTGTCATGTCTCTGGGCATCGATGCGAAATGGAACTTCACTTTTTTCTTCAATGTCATCTTATTTGTTCTCTTGACCGTTTTAGCTATCGTCAACTGCTTCCTCCCTCAAGAGAAGAAGGAAATTAAGGAGTAATCAAAATGAAAAAAGGATTAAAGAATCTTTATAAAGGTCTTGTTGTCTCTTTTGCGACTTTGACGGGTATCGCCTTCACTGGCACCATCATCGCCAATGAAAATGCCTCCATCATCAACACCCAATTGGGTTTTGAAACCACTCAACAAATCCACGGGGGTTCTAAATCTTTCGATTCACAGTATTTCAAATCGAAATATGACAAATTGAGTGATGTGGTCGAAGCCGGTAAGAAAACTGTCGCTAAGGTAGAAGAAGAAGGTGCTGTCTTATTAAAGAATGAAAACAACGCTCTTCCTTTAGCCGACAAAGCGAAGGTTTCCTTAGTGGGTGTCTCTTCTATCGATCCTGTCTTCTCTGGTACTGGTTCTGGTGAAACTTCTTCCTCTTCTTTCGCTTCTATGAAGGATTCCTTCAAGGAAGCTGGCTTAGATGTCAATGAAACCTTATGGAACTTCTATTTAAATCATGCGGACCAATATAAGAGAGTCAGCAGAGAACTTCCTAGTGAAGAATATTTCAAACCTACCGAATTCCTTCCTAATGATGCTCCTTTTGCCGATTTACAAGCCGATGGAACGGTCTATTCTTCCTTAGAGACTTATGGTGATGCTGCTATCTTTACCATCTCTAGAGTCGGTGGTGAAGCCAATGACCTTCCTTGGACCAACAAGGATGGCGCTCCTGGTAAGATCTTAGGTGTCACTTATTGTAACGACGAAGGTGACTATTTGGATTTGACCGATAATGAAGTCACCATCTTGAAGGGTCTCAAGCAGATGAAGGATGAAGGAAAGATCAAGAAAGTGGTCGTCTTATTCAACTCCGCAAATGCTTTTGAAACAGATTTCTTAGATGATGAACAATACGGTGTCGATGCCGCTATGTGGATTGGTACCACGGGTACTTCTGGTTTGTTAGGTGTGGGTAGACTTCTCACCAACAAAGATGGTGCTAACCCCTCTGGTAGACTCTCTGATACTTATTTCACCGACAACATCACTTACAACCCTGTTTTGGCTAACTTCGGTGATTACACTTTCACCAACGGTTATCCTACTCTTGCCGCCAAGCTTGGACAACAGGCTGGTAGATACATGGGTAACTATGCCAAATATCTTGTCTATGCCGAAGGCGTCTATTTAGGATATCGTTACACCGAGACTCGTTATTATGATTCCGTCATGGGTGTTGCCAATGTCGGCGATTATGACTATGAGAGTGTCGTGGATTATCCTTTCGGTTATGGTCTTAGCTATACTACCTTCTCTTACAGTGATTTCTCCTTAACGTATGATGCTCAAAGCGATGTCTTCACCGCTTCTGTCAAGGTCACTAACACCGGTTCTAAAGCTGGTAAGGAAGTCGTTCAGTTCTACGCCAACCGTCCTTACACCGATTACGATAAGGAAAACGGCATTGAAAAGAGCGCTGTCGATTTGGTCGCTTATGGTAAGAGCAATGTCATTGAACCGGAAAAGAGCGAAGTCGTCACGGCTACGTTCAATGGTAGACAACTTGCTTCTTACGATGAAAACAGGGCCAAGACTTATATCCTTGATGGCGGGGATTATTATTTCACTGCCGGTAAGGATGCTCACGATGCCACCAACAATTTCTTAGCCAACCAAGGTAAGACTGCTGGTAGTGGTATGACTCAAGATGGCGATGCTTCTTTGGTCAAGTCTCAAGCCTTACAATTCTCGGATACCAAATATGCCAAATCCGATTTGACGGAAAAGGAGATCACCAATCTCTTTGAAGATGGCGATTATAACCATGTCAAACCTGCAGATGCTGAAGGTGTCACTTACATGTCTAGAAAAGACTGGGAGGGCACTTATCCTAGTAATCCTCATCTCTCTATGGATGACAAGATGTTAGAGAAGGAGATGGCTCCTCTCACTGTTCCTCAAGATAGCGAAGCTTATCCTACCTATGGTAAGGAAGGTAAGACTCAGCTCATCGAAATGAAGCAGGATAAGGAAGGTAATCCTATCCCATATGATAGCCAAGCTTGGGAAGATTTCTTAGATCAACTCA
This sequence comes from Bacilli bacterium, assembly GCA_017470005.1. Classification (GTDB taxonomy): domain Bacteria; phylum Bacillota_I; class Bacilli_A; order RFN20; family CAG-288; genus Enterosoma. The sequence goes on from JAFUFH010000077.1 coordinate 14,199, forward strand.
CTTGGGATGAAACGGTTGGTCTTGTCACTCACGGTCTCCGTTCCACTTATGCCGTCTCTAGAATCGGTAAATTAGCTACTCGTGATACCAATGGTCCTATCGGTTTGACTCAACCTTTCGGTGAAGGTGTCAACGGCTTAGCGAACAAGAAGAAACAAGATCTCGAAAAGAAAATCTATCCCGCCTCTTATCCTTGCGCTGGCATTATGGCCGCTACTTTCTCGGATAAGATCGCCGAAGAAATCGGTGATATGATGGGTGAAGAAGCTTTATGGGCTGGTTATTCTGGCTTATATGGTCCTTGCTCTAACTTGCATCGTTCTCCTTATGAAGGTAGATGCTTCGAATACTATTCTGAAGATGCGACTCTCTCTGGTCTCTTCTTAGGACATCAGGTCGAAAAGATCCAAGAACATGGTTGCTATGTCTACAATAAGCATTTCGCCATGAACGATCAGGAAACCAACCGTGGTGGTGTCTGCACCTTCGCTACCGAGCAGAACATCCGTGAAAACTATCTCCGTTCCTTCGAATACACCATCCGTATCGGTGATGCCAAATGCGTCATGACTTCTATGTCTCGTATCGGTTTGACTGCCGGTTATGCTTCTAAGGTCTTATCTGAAGACTTCTTAAGAGGTGAACTTGGCATGAGCGGTATCTCTGTCACAGACTTCTGGGGAAGCGCAAAGGTTTCTTCTGTTGTTCCTGTGGATTTAGGTGCTGTCATCTACAATGGAGAGAACATCCCTGATGGTAACCTCTCTGATGCGGAAGTCGCTGCTTTCTCTGAAGCTTACAAGACTGGTTATGGTAAGTTAGCAAAGAGAATGAGAGAATCTGCTCACAGAATCTTATACACTGTCGTTCACTCTAACGCGATGAATGGTATCGCTCCTGGCGATTACTTCACCGATGCCATGCCTTCTTGGCAGGTTGCTCTCACTGTTGCGGACATCACTTTGAGTGTGCTCACTGTGGCTGCTGCGGTCATGCTTGTCTTAGGATTGACGGGTGTCTTCCCTAAGAAAGAAGCTTAATTCCATTTAAAAAATGAGTGGTGGGCTTAGCCCATCACTCTTTTATTATGTTTAGATTTTGACTTGTTTGGGGGAGAGGGAGAAGGTGGAGACAAAGCAACGATAGAAAGTAGAATAATCGTTGTATCCTAAGATTTGATAGATCTCTTCTGGTTTCTTCCCGCTCAACAGAAGATTGTATGCTTTTTGCATCTTCATGTTTTTGATGTAGTGGTGAAGAGAGACATCCATCTGAGTTTTAAAGTAACGGTTTAAAGCGGTGGGGTTCATGTGGAATTGAAGGGAGAGATCTTCGATTTGAATGTCTTCGTAGATGTGATCTTTTAAGTAAGTGAGAATAGAGGAGAGCATATTTTCTTTTTGTGTCTCTTGGCTCTTAGGAGAGAGGGAGAGGAGATATAAGATTTTTCCGATGGAAGCGTAGAAATAATCTTGGAATTCTTCCTCTTTGTATTTCCCCACTTTCTCTTCTATCTCGTACAAGATATTGGAGATATCTAATTCGCTGTTGTGATAAAAACCAGCTAGAGAGGAGATATCTAAAGAAGAGGAGAAGGGTATCTTTTGAACGTAGAATTCTATAACAAAACGTTCATAATCTTGTCTTTCATCCACAGAGATACAGTGGTATTTTCCGCTGGGAACAAAGATGCAATCTCCAGGTTTTAATTCTCTTTGATTTCCTTCGATATTAAAGGAGGCTTTGCCTTTTAAAAAGTAAAGGAGTTCACATCGATAGGTGTGGACATGTTTGACAAAGCGCTGTTTGATTTCGTTGGTTTCTTCTTTGGGGATATTGTGAAAATGACCAAAGATAGAAGTATCTAGATTCTTCGCAACAATCATACTTTTTTGGCTTCCTTAGGGTTTTGATGATAGATAGCTTTATAGGTTCGATAGAATGTTGGGTAATTATCAAATCCGTATTCTTGGCTTGCTCTCTCTAAAGTGATTCCTTCTTGATAAAGGGAGAGAACACCTTTGCATTTCTCTTTCTTGATGTAATCGATGATGTTTTCTTTGGTTTGTTCTTTGAATTTATAGGAAAGGTATGCAGGGTGATAATAGAAGGTTTTGGCAAGAGAGGTGACACTCATCTTATCTTTGATATGAGCGTGGATGTAATCAAGAACTTGTTGGATAGAGAAGTCAGCGTGGTTTTTCATCTGATATCTACGTCTGCTCTCTAAAAGATTGATTCGAATCTCTAGATTCATCAAATTATAGAAGTTTTCAGAAGAGATGTCCTCTTGTAACAATATCTTTTTCATCAAGGGAGAGTATTGACTCTTTTCTGGTAAGTAGGAGAGATCTTTTTCTTCCAAATAAGGAAGGAATTCTTTATGGGTTTCTCTATCAAAGAGGATGAGAAAGATTTCGCTATCTTTTCTCATCTTTAAAGAGAAGTTATCATCGATAGAGAAATATCCGTTTCCTGGTTTGATTTCTTTTCCATTGAAAAGAGAAGTTCCTTGGCTAGCAAAGAGGATACAACATTTGTTTTGAAAAGGTGGTCTACTTTCTTCTCCTTGAAGATAATAGACTTCTAAATCCTTGACTGCTCTTTTTATCATATCTTTATTTTAACAATTGTTCACTTGTTTTCCAATCTAGAAAGAAAGAGAACGTTTATGACTTAGGATGGATATAAGAAGAGAATCTCACTTGTTTTGCAATAAATCTCGTGAAGTTATCGTTTTTCCATTCTATTTTGACAATAGGATAGTCGCTTTCTTTTTCCCCTCTTCCTCCTAGTTGAAATAGGAGAGTGATATTTTCTTTTAAGTCTAAATGTTTAAAGGTAGATAAAGGACTATCAAATTCAAAGAGATTATTTCTTTTCATAGATTCTTTGATGTTTCCCTTATCGTATTCTTCTTTCATATCAAATAACCAAATGAGGTGATAACCAAGTTTGGTATAGAACTGATTTCGTTTATCAAATTCTTGGTAGGACATAAAGGAGTGTTGAAATTCAAATATGGTTTTATTAATAAGAGCATCTGCTCTATGTTTTTCTTTATCAGATGAGATGACAACTTCAATTTGATCTTCTTGAAAGAGAGACTGAAAATAGATGTGCCATGGTGTCATCTCTTCATGATGGAAGCTATCTTTACATGAGGCGTGTATTTTATGGGAGAAATAAGCGGGGATGATTCTTCCTTTTTTTAGGATGACTACTTCTTGGCAAAGCGGGCAGATATATTCATGGAATTTATCTGCTTTTTCGGCGTAGATTCTTTTATTATCACAAAGGGCAATTCTCATATGTTCTTGTTTTATTTTATCATTGAAAGAGAAAGAAAAGAGAATTTCTTTTTGTTTTGATTGTTTGTTCTGTGTTCACTTTTTCACACGTTCGATTTATAAGTAAGATCTTCTATTTCTTTCTTTTAAATAGGTTTTGTTGTTCGTTTTAAGATTAAAATTTACTTATAAAACTCTCGTGTTATAATACTTTTTAGAGGAGGGAAGTTATGTATCCAAAGAAGGCATTACCATTCTTGATCCTAAATATTTTGAGTGAGCTTACCGATAATGATCATTATTGTTCTCAAAAAGATTTGGTTGCTCATTTAGAGAGACGCTATGATTTAACCGTGGATAGAAAAGCGGTTGGTAGCAATATCGATCTTTTAATCTCTTTAGGTTATGACATTGATCAGGATAAATATAAGGGTGGATATCGTCTTTTAAGTAGAGATTTTGATCCTACCGAAGTTCGTTTTATGGTGGATGCTTTGTTCTCTTCTAAATCTATTTCTGGTAAACAAGCGAAGGCTCTTGCGGAAAAGTTAACTTCTAAGCTCTCTAAATATGAGCAGAAAGATTATTCTTATATTTATAAGAGTACGGATGTGAATCGTAGCAATAATAATGAAATGTTCTTTATTGTTGATGTGATTTCTGAAGCGATTAAAGAAAAGAAATTGATTCAATTCCAATATTTAGAATACAACGAAAAAGGAGAATTATATAACCGTTTTGAAAACTGGTATAGAAAGGTTTCTCCTTACTATCTCATCAACTCTAATGGCCGATATTATCTTTTGGGTTGTATGAACAATAAAAAGAGTCCTTCGATTTTCCGTTTGGATTATATGTATGATGTAAAAATCTATGAAGAGGATGAGACTCATAGATATACTGAGATGAGAAAATTAGATGGGGATTATGAACATTTTGATATCTCTCAATTTGTGAATGAGCATATCTATTTCTATAATACCGAAGTGATCACTGCTCTTGTAGAGCTTGCTTCTCCTGGTGAAATTAAAGATATCATGGATTGGTTTGGTAAGAATGCCACAATGGTTACTATGGGAGAACATCCTCAGTATGAGATTCGTTGTGATGAACAAGCTCTCATCTATTGGGTGATGCAATACGGAGACAAAGTAAAAGTATTATCTCCTGCTTCTATGATTGAGAAGATTAAGAAAATTTTAGATAAAATGCAAAAGGATTACGAATAAAGGCAGCAGAGGATTAATAATATGAGTCAAAATATTCGTTGTTTATATAGCAATAGTTTTGCTGGTTTTTTAGGAGAAGATACAATTTCTATTTTCGGAAAACTTTGTAACAATTATCATGGTGAAGCGTTAACCACAACTAGAGACGCTTGGCTAGAAGAAATACAAGTACTAAAAGAAACTTTGACCTCATATAATGAAGTAGATGGCAAAATCGCTTTCGAATATGATATCCCACGACTAGGAAAAAGATTAGATGTTGTTTTACTTTTTCGGGGTATTATTTTTTGTTTAGAATTCAAAGTTGGAAAAAACGAAGAATATGCCAAAGATTTGGATCAAGTTCTAGACTACGCCCTTGACCTATGCAACTTTCATAAATTTAGTGAAGGGAAAATTATTGTGCCAATCTTGATCCCGACAAATTACAACAAAGCCTCTTCCTTAATTCAAAAATCAGTATATGACACTAATGTAATCAATCCATTAATAACAGGAAAGAAAGGATTGAAAAAACTCCTAGAAAACATCCTATTAGAATTTCCAAACGAATCACCTATCAATCAAGACTGGATTAAAAGCCCTTATTCTCCCACGCCAACTATTATTGAAGCGGCCAGACAATTATATGAAAACCACTCTGTCGAAGACATAACTCGCCATGAGGCAGATAAGGTGAGCACTGATAGCACCATTGCTTATCTATTAGATGTGATCAAAAAAAGCAAAAGGCAAAAGGAAAAGAGCATATGCTTTGTGACCGGGGTTCCAGGAGCAGGAAAGACATTGGTCGGATTGGAGGTCGCCGTCAAGCAAACTTACCAAAACCAAGGAGAAGATCTAAAAAACAATGGGGCCGTATATCTTTCTGGAAACGGGCCCCTTGTTGCAGTTCTTACAGAAGCTCTTGCTCAAAACAATTATAAAAAATGCTGTGAAAAAGGAGAAAAAAAGAAACTTTCAGACTCTCGAAGTGAAGTCAAAGCATCAATTCAAGTAATACATCAATACAGGGACAACATGCTACTGAAAATTAAAAACCCTGTTGAAAATGGTATTCTTGAAATAGATCCAGAAAGAGCCGTCAAAAACGAAGAATCAGGCTATGGTGAGGTCGAACATGTTGCGATCTTTGATGAGGCTCAACGTTCTTGGACACAAAAAAGATTGGCTGATTACTTAAAGCGTGGTGGCACATACGGAAACAAGCTTAGAGTACCGAATTTTCCTGTATCTGAAGCCGCTTTTCTAATATGGTCAATGGATCAGCGAGAAGATTGGGCAACTATTATTTGCCTAGTAGGTGGTGGTCAAGAAATTAATACAGGAGAAGCCGGAATTGCCGAATGGATTCGAGCGTTAAATGATTTATTCCCAAACTGGAATATTTATATTTCAAACAAATTAACAGAAAAAGAGTATGCAGAAGGAAATGTATCAGAATTACTGAAGCATAACACAAATGTCACTTATTCAGATAAGTTGCATTTAGCTGTCTCTCTACGTTCCTTTAGAGCAGAAAAACTATCTTCATTTATTCACTCTTTACTTGATTTTGAACCAAATGCATCTGAAATCTATATGGAATTCAAAACAAATTATCCTCTGCTTTTAACAAGGAATATGGATACAGCTAGAAACTGGCTCCGCAAAAAAACAATGGGTTCTGAAAGAAGCGGAATATTAGTTACAAAGGAGTCAGCGAGATACAAACCTTTGGCAGTTCATATTTTGCCATCGGATAACGAAAACACTGTTCACTGGTTCTTATGCGACAAGACAGACACAAGATCTTCAAACTATCTAGAAGACGCAGTAACAGAAATACAAGTTCAAGGTTTAGAGTTGGATTACACATGCGTGCTTTGGGATGCAGATATGCGATATGAAAACGGCGCCTGGCATTTTTACAGATTTAATATAAATACACAAAAATGGGCCGAAATCACACCAACAACAGAAAACAAGCAAGACACAATCAAATATATGCTAAATGCATATCGTGTTTTATTAACTAGAGCACGAAAGGGTATGATAATTTGTGTTCCCTATGGCAATTCTAATATTAACTTGAATGGACTTCCAGAAGATGGAACTCGGCTTCCCGAATATTATGACGGTACCTACAACTATCTAAAAAGTTTAGGCATCGACACAATTTAGCAAAAAAATAATCACCTTAACGAATTTATTGTTTGAATCACCTCAGAAAGTTCCATTACTTCAATACATTTGTTGCAGTTTTCTGGATAGAAATACTTTTTATTACACGCATTCTTTAACCAAGCGAGAGCTTCTGGTTTATATCCGTTGCCTCCTACGCAAAAAATAACGTGATCTTCTGGATATCCAAAAACCGCATTTAAATACATATAAGGGAACTTCTCATCAACTGAGCCAGCCGCTTGTTGCCATTTACATTCAATTCTCACTGTAATATGGGATAATTTATTAACGACCACAAATTCAGTTTTCCCTTTCTTATTATAAATAGTTGTAAAAGGGACTTGTTTCACAACATATTTTTTAGGCAAAGTACCATCTTTTTTGGCAGCAAGAAAATCGTTATAAGAATTATAAATGTGATAATTGTTTCTAGTGAAACAAGGAATTAAAGCATCTTCTAAAATGTGTCCGTTCCTATTTGCTGTACTACCACCACTTCTCATTTTTGTGCCTCTTAATAATTTGTTACTATAACTTCTCTTCCATCTGTTCTATTGTTTCCATCGCTATTCAAATATCTTTTAGCGTTTATACCAACAATATTGTAATCCGCATATAGTTCACGGATAAATATGTCGTCATTATTAGAAAGCATTACTTTCACATTCAATTGAGTAAGTCTATCCACTTCTGCTTTTAATCGTCTCTGCATTTCCTCGTTAAATCCCTGCGCATTATAATTTGTAAATGTGTTGTGATATGGCGGGTCAAAGTATACAAAATCGTTCTCTCTAGCATGAATTGTGGTTTGTTCAAATGAGCATTTTTCTATATGGGCATGAGCACCTAAATATCTGCCAACTTCCCTGACATTCTCAACACCATAATGGATACAACTATAACGTCCTCTGGGAACATTATTAAATCCATCCTTGTTAACTCTCCACAAACCATTATATCCATTCTTGTTTAAATAAAGAAAACGAGCGGCCTTCTTAAAGACATCCATGTTTGCAAAACCTGGCTCTTTATCCATACTTCGAATCCGATAATAATCTTTTTCTGTGGTAGCAAAATCTGCTAGTTCAGCAAGAACTCTGTCAGGATTTTGAGCTACACATTCATAGAGATTAATTACTTCAGATGATACATCAGAAATAAATATTTCTTCTTTTCCTAACGCCAAAGCCAATGCTAAACCTCCGGCAAAGGGTTCAAAATATCTGTTAAAATTTTCGGGAAGTCGTTCGATTAGAAGTGGCAGAATCTGACTTTTCCCACCTGCCCATTTAATAATTGGTTTCATAACAAGTATATTATATAGATTTGTGCCTCAAATAATAAGGTTTACATCAAAATTTGTTAAGCACCAAGTAACCCAACTATAGACCGTTGAAGAACGTCTGAGAATAGTATTAGGGGAATAACCCAAATCGTGCATAATCTTATTTGCGTTTTCTTTTGTAATAACGTGTGTCAGCCCTTCTTCAAACAACAACCTAAAAACCTTGTTTTTCAGTATTTCTTCTATAACGAATTTAATTCTATCCCTTAAACCTGAGTGGACACATTTTTCCCCTAATGAAGTAAGAGAATAAACACCTTTTCCTTTTCTATGAACCAACTTTAAAAACATCAATGCATTCAAATAATACTGAGCCTGTCTTTGTGTAAAAGATTCATAAAACATTATCTGATTACACGTAGAATCACCAAACTCTAAAAACATAAGTATTCTAAAAACCCTTCCGATATTATCAGCCTGTGGGAAAGGGTGCTCACTATTATTCCTATAAATCGGTAAAGTAAGAAAAAAGTTTAACTCTTCGCGATTAAACTTTGGCATAGCCAAAATCTCTTCATTCATAATTGCCTTCCAAAATAGTTTCTTCCAAGATCTTTGTTGCTACATCATAAAAATCTTGCTCGCTGTGTGAATCAGCTAGATTAATGCTAAGATATGCAGAAAGCTTTTTTGCGAGAACTTCCCAAATATCATTTTTTAAAGTTGGATGTAAATCTAAAAAATCTTTCTCCGCCTTAATTACCCCTCGAGTCAAGTTGGGAATGCTACAACTATTTCTCCAAGTTAAATTTCTAAACCTCTCCGGTTTTTCTATAACGAATTTAGACAATTCATAAGGATCAGCTAAAGTTACATCGTAAGTCATTTCTACACGGAAATAACATCTAGACATAATTCCAAAAAACAAGCCTCTTCTATTCTTCTGAAACCACATATTTTTTAAAGTTACGATGGTTTCTGGTGCGCTTACTTGTCTAGCTGCTTGGTATCCTTTCTCAAATTCAACCCATATCCAGAACTTGGGATTCGTCAAAATATAACGAGGCAAACAGTTTAAACGTTCATATAGTGTTTTTGAATTTTCAAAATCAACCTCCTTGTATCTTCCAAAGGGAGAGCCTTTCAATTCAAAATCCTCGATTTGAAATTTCTTTTTGACGTAAATTTCTTCATTCAATCCAAGTTCATCTTTAAGCCATTTGCCATCAAGGGGCTCTTGCTGAATTCTCTTTAATACATCGTTCAACTTATTTTCTTGAATTAAAGTTGCATATGCTTTATCGCTTATGGTGCATATATTGATTTTTGCCATAACAATTACCTCATTTATCCAATATTTGCAAATAGCAAATCATATAAACCGGATACCGCATTATTTGCAGGATGTTTGATTAATTCTTGAGCTGCTTTATATGGATCCAGCTCAAGCAATTCTTCGACAGTTAGTTCTTTCCCAATATTATTTTTGTAAGATTTACAAAATGAGAATAACCATTTGTATTGCTGTTGCAATTCATCTAAATCTTCAATATTTTCTTCTTTGACTTTTAATATTAAAGAATAGAATACTGTTATCAATGTAGGAACTAACAACATTTGGAAATAAATGGGTATCATTTGGTCGTTTTCTTTGGTGTTCTCGTATTTCCCAAAAATATCATTTGGCATTTTAACCACCACTTTATCAAAAGTTAATTCACTGTAAATATTATCTTGTTCCTTCGGGTCTGTGTTTTTAATTACCGTAATAAAAGAACTGATGTAATTGTCTGCCTTCTCAACATGATTTGATACAAAATCAAAGCCATCATCAATAGCAACAATAGAATTCTTATCTAATTCAAATTTAATCCCGTGATAATCGTCTAGAAAATCCTCATCCTCAAACCCGATAATTGGTTCATTTGTACTAGCAAAACAAGAAACAATTACTTTTCCATCAACATAATTTCGATTAATTCTTATATCACGAGGATTTTCACTTAATAGGAAAACTTGCCTAAAAACAGTTTCTATGCATTCAATTACTACATATACATTAATTTTTCCTTCGTGAATCAATTTATTGATCTGTTCATTATCACAATCATAAGTAACATTTTTGAAGATAATAGAATTAGTCTCATCATCCTCTTCTTTTTGACAACTCACACAAAAATTAGATTTTTTATAGCCGCAAAACTCACGATTCTGATTTAAAACAGGGTAAGGAAAATATCTACTTCCTATTCTCATAAAAACTCACCTTTCCAGAAATATATTCTTTCTTGTCAATCACAATATTAATCATTAAATGTGCATTCTTTTTAAAAGAAACTCCTTCAATGACATTTTTATTCGTTATTAGAGAAGTGTTATTAACACTGGCAGTTTCAATATTGATAGGAACATTTTGTGAACTATCATCTAATGCTGTCAAAACAACTGTTACATTATCAGCGGTTAATAATGGTGTAACAGAAATCATATAAGTTCCTGTGTGCCTATTTACACAGACAATTCTATAAGGAAGAACGTTTCCAGGAATTCGTTTAAAAATAACTGTTTCTCCTTGTGAACTTCCAGAAGACCTATCTCCTGGCCCTCCATCATTTCCTTTCCCTTTATTTTCTCCTTCTGGAGCATTATAGTCGCCCTCTTGATCATTTAGTTTTCCAATATCTGGTTGAATGATTTCTGTGGCTTGTCCATCCTCATATGATACCGTTTGCTTTGCAACACGATTCCTCTTGAGTGGTGTGCTCTCGATTTCTTCTGTTCCTTCTTGATCATCCTTTTCTTGTCTTTGTTCTCCAAAATCTTCCTCAGGAAGGAACTCACCTGCTCCACCAAAGTCAGTTGAATCAATGCCACTTTTACTTAATTCTTCTTGTACTATTCGTGTCAGTTTTTGATTAAATTCATTTAATATATCATTTACGACAACTCGTTCATCTTTATCATCAATCTCTTTAGGGTTCCATTTGTTGTGTTCCGGATTTTCTGCTTTACGAAGTTCATTTGAAATATCGCCCTTAGGCAAAACAACTAAAACTGAAACTGGTATAACTGAAATATTTTCTCTTCTTTCAATCACCATATATGGGTATCTACAAATAATAATAGATTTTGTCGCGTTTCCTTTTTCCGGATCATTTCCTTTATATTTTCGAATATAAATATCAATAATATCCTCATAATCACCTATTTTCAAAGGAATCTTTTTAACATTCTCACCTTGTTTTAAACATTCATAAACAGCTCTGACTCTCTTTTTTGTTTTTTCATCAGAAAAAACCTTTTCATCATAGATATATTGAACTAAACTGTTTTTATCAATAGGTTTTCCTGATATTTCAATCTGTAAATATTCATTGTAAATAGCAACCAAAAAGCTGTCTAAAACATTAGATATGATTGTATTTTCCCAATTATTAGGCTCTTTAAAATCAAAAATATAGATGTCTGTCCCGAAATCATCTAATCCCCTTTTTATTGCCCAATCAAATGGGAGATCTCCTTCTATTGCATTGTTTTTTTCGTCATAACTATAATAACCATACCCCTGCGAAAGAATTTCGTCTGCTTCATCAAGGTATCCCGAACACAAATGAATGACACCTTCATAACCTTTTTCGGAATCAGTGTTATATGTGCTATAAAAGACCAAATTTGTATCGCTGCAAACAAAAGATGCGGTTTTACCAATACCTTTGGAGCCCAATGAACCATTATCCTTTACACTGACTCCAATACCTTTAACAAGTCCTTGCCATGCAGAATATAAACCGTGCAACACCCCTTTAACACCGGTGGTATTCCTATCACTAATAATCATGCAATCACAATATTCTTCGTTAAGTTTGTTTTCAATCCTTTGAAGGGTTTTTGTGATAGCTGGATTAGCTTTATAGTATCGTTTGCACCCCTCTATTTGGTTTCTAATCTCAGAAACGCCTGGAACTTCATCGCGTTTAACCCTAACCATTTTAAAAGAGACTTTAACAGGGGCCTCTTTTGCTGTATCTTTAGCGTCAATAGAGTTTTGAATCATCTCTCTAGCTAAACCGGCAACCGTTTTAGTTTTAAAAGTTTCTACCTCACCAGTATCAAAACCTTTTACACCTCCGCCATTTGTCGCCGGAAAACGCCACATATTATTTTCCATATTCCACCTCCATTTTCATTATTTCAATTTTATCTTGACTACCATTGATTAACACTTCATCTTTCATAAAGTTTAAAACAAAACTAAAGAAGGCATATCTATTCCATTTGAACAGATCACAAGAAGGAAGGAATTTGAAGTTTTTAATATCAGCTAATCGAACGGCATCTTGTTTAAACTCCAAAAAATCGTTAATAATACTTCTCGACTTTTTGATAAATTGTTCATTTTCTTCAAGGCGTCGAATTGCAATTAAATTATTAAAATCAGTTCTAAACATTTTACCTTGCAATATTTTTTCAATGCGCTCCCTTGAATAATACTCATTTAGTACCATTCCAGAAGAATTAATGTAATTGATTATTTCAGTAAAGGTAATCTCTTCTCTATTTTTTATTAATTGATATATACCTTGATTATCAAAAATCAACTGCTTCCCTTTCCAAAACACAACATTTCCATCTACATCAATTTTATGTTGCTGTATTTTTTGAGTCTTATCTAAAGCATATTTCAGAAAGTTTTTGAGTCTAGTAGGCCCATTTATAAAGGGAAATTTTTGAAGATTGTCGTCTTTATTCTTTTTCATTTTTGCCCACAAAACATCAATGGAGATATAAATCCTGTCTTTCAAATAATTATCTATACTGTCTGCTAATTCAAGTAATTTATATTTGCTAAAATTATCTTTAATAGCCGTCTCCTTGTCTATCACAATATACAGCTGAGAGTAAAAGAAATATTGATAAAAATATGCGTATGGTAAACCCGGAAACAAATTTCTGAAATCAGTATATTCCACAATTTCTTTGCTAAATTTGAACACTATGTGCTTAAAATAAGTGCCGAAACTATTAAACTTGCATTCTTTTTTGATCAAAGCATCTCTTGTATGGGTATATTTTTTATCAGTATAATCAAAGCCCTCTTTTAATTCATAAACATTGTTGATTCCATTTTCTTTTAAAATGGTTTCATTTAATTCAAACACTCCTCTATAAAGAATAACTGGATAGTGTTTTATCGTTCTTAACAGTTCATCATATAGAGCTGAATCTAACGGTTCCTTCTCCCTTTCTAAATCGTAAAGACCTCTTCCGCACATTTTATAATAACGAGAAATTAGAGCATCTAGTGCATGTGTCCCAATTTCCACATGGATTTCGTTCTCATCACAATAATCCTGTAACCTTTGCTTTTGCTCATCATCATAGACTTTGTAGTATTTTCCACAAACTTTTTTCGAAACCATAAAGAGCAAGCGTGTACTTAAGGATCCAATCTTTTTCCCTTTCGAATAATAACAATTAAGCTCATTCGAAAAGAGATAACAAATATTAATAATCTCCTTTAAGAAATGACCATACTTGTAATACTCATTACTCAAGATAAACTCGGGCAAGTCATTCACAAAGCTGGTTAGTTTAAGCTGAGAAACAACCCCCTCTTCTTGATCGAAAATTAAACCTAAAGAATTCTCCCTGTTTGAATAACCTAACACATAAATCAAAAAGTCGTTACCAAAAAGATACTTCAACATATTAACTGTGAGTATTTTATCGAGTCCAAAAATGGTCCAATACTTTCTCATAATAATTGAGCCAGAGAATTGTGTGTTTTTGGCGATTTTTTCCTCTCCCTTCGCTTGAATTTGCCTAATTCTTTCTCTAGTAAGACCATATTGTTTGCCGATCTCTTGAAGAGTTTTGTTATAGATAAATCTTTGCTCCAATATATCGAAGAATTTTTTGTTCTTAACAATTAGAGCATTTGTGTCATCAATAATACGCAATAAATTATCCACTTCAAAAAATAGTGGCTTCAAAACGTGATAATCCATTAAAATCATCCACAAACACAAAGTTGAATCAACATCATCAGAACCAAGCAAATAATCGCGTTGATATAATAATTTTCTTAAATGGGCTGTAAGAAAAAGTAACTTTTTGCTCTCATATTTATCAATCAAATAAAGTACTTTTTCAGATTCTTTGAAGTGATTAAGAAGGGTGGTAAACAAAATCAATTTACTTTTTTCAATGTCACCATCTCCTAAAGTTTTGCAAATATCAATTATAATTTTATTGACTTTATTATCATTTTCTACAGGCTCATTTATTTCTTTTTCTTCTATAACCAACTCTTTTTCTAAAAGCAAATATGTTGAAAAGAACTTGTCTTGACTTGGGAAAAGCCTATATTCGTTTGTTTGTTCATCAAAATCAAATTGCTCCAAAAGCATTTTTCTTACTAAAAAGGATTCCTCTTCTTTAAACAGAATCTCGCCCGTCCCCGCTTCTCCGACCTGAAAAACAGTGGCCTTTCCTTTTTTAACAAGCTTCATCAGTTTCAATAGAGTACTATTACATTCTGGTACTTCATAAAAATCCAAATAAACACTCTCTGATTTCATAGTTTAAACCTTCTTTTTGCTTTTTTCTCATCTAATAACTGTTTTTTTACTTCTTCTGCTGCCAAACAAATTGCCGAAAACATTTGGTCTATTTCTTCTTCGGTAAATTCGTAATAAGAAGTATTAGAAAGGTTTTTCAAAGAATAAATGGTATCAATGATTTTGTTGGTTCGCGCTTCGGCAATCCTTTGGAAATTTTCGCGTTTGTTTTTCACAATGTCATTCCTTTTCTACTTCTATTATAATATTTTGGAAATATTTTGCAAATATTTTTAATTTATTTTACTTTTCCTTTTTTAATTTTAAGTCCTTACTTGCACATGACTGATTTCTGGCGATCTTTGGTATAATATTTTCGGCCTCGCCCAGAGGCTAGAAAGAGAGCTTTATTCCGAAGGCCGCCTGAGTGCTCGAACTTGGCGGTTTGGCTCAGTCGGCCTCCGGA
>JAFUFH010000078.1 GCA_017470005.1 Bacilli bacterium
ATCTTTCTCCGCTCATCGGAGATAGTGTTTAGGTCCTCTATAAGCAGGAACAGTTGCTCATCCGGAAGACTTTTTGCCCACTTCAAAGTAGACTCGATAGTGATGTTGTTTGAAATCATTTGGCGATGTTTCCTCTGTTGCATTGGTGATAGCCGGAGAGGATTCATCGCCAAACAAATCTAGCCGGCTATCACCAACACAATCTAAATATGTTTGGCTAAATGATTATACAACATTAACATATTTTCATCCTACATTTGCACCAATAGATGAATAATTTCACCCAACCAAAAAGCAAGGCTTTTGACCTTGCTTAATATCCGTAATTGTAGACGTTGAGAATCCTGGAGCCAAAGAGAATGATAAGGATAAGGATAGAGAACACGATAGATAGCACTAAGGAAGTGACATTTCTAGAGCGGTATTTTCCCTGCTTATCTAAACTCATACCCACAATAGCTAAAACCATACCGACAAAGAGAGCTCCCGCAAGAGCAAGCCAAGAAAAGATTCTAGCCAAACGAGAAAGTACCAAGGGAGCACCTCCGCGGTTTTCCACTTGAGGTTGGGTAGCAGGAGTAGGTACTACTTCTTGTTGTTGTACAGGATGCTCTTCATTCAATTGTGCACCACAGTGACGACAGAATTTTTCGTTTGGTTCAATGGGTTCACCACAATAACGACAAAACATAGAGAAAACCTCCTATTGATAGATTTTAAAGAAATAAGCGCTGATTTCTTCGGGATGTTGTTTACAATCATCCTCAATCCAATAGGACAATATCGAGACGAAGCCAGAGAGAAGCTGACTCTTCCACATATCTAAGGGGATATCTTTTTTCACCACCTTTCCAGAAGAGATCAAAGCAGAGATGAGATCTTCGCTGTTCTCTTTCAATTCTCTTAAGAAAAGATAAGAAGCAGAAGAAGAAAGAATCGCTTTGATGAGGTCTTTCTGTTCTTGGAAGTGGTAGAAGATATGGGTGATCATATGCTCATAATCAAAGGCGCTTGAATGAGAGAAATCGTGATTCTTTTCTTTGGTCAAATGAGCGGAGAAGACGTGTTCAAAGATGTGGTGAACCACACTTTTGAGGACGTCATCTTTGGTCTTAAAATGTTGATAGAATGTGGACCTAGAAATATGTCCTTCCTCTAGTATATCCGCGATTCGAATAGAATCAAAGCCTTTTTCTTGAATTAAATAGACAAACGCAGCATAGACTTTGGCTAGTGTTTTCTCTTCTCTTTTATCCATTATTTCTTTTCTCCTATGATGAGATAATGTCTCTCATCTTCTTCTTTACGAAGAAGAGTGAATCTATCTTCTAAATATTTACCTTCTTCTTCAACGGGAGAGAGTTCAAAAGAGATGCTGTGAGGAACGGTAGAATGATGCTCGGATAATCTTTGTCTACTCAAGTCGTGAAGAATGATAAATCTTCCTCCCTTCTTTAAGACTTTGTGAAGCTGATGAGCAAATCTTTCTTTGTTGACAAAGTGAGGATAGGCATTAAAGAGGAGAACGACATCATATCCTTCCTTGTCATAATCAAAGAAATCAATGGCTTGATAATTCACTTTATCTAAAGGATATTTCTTTTTTGCAATCTCAATCATTTCAGGAGAGATGTCAATGGCATCCACATGATTTACTCGCTTTAAAAGGTATTCTTCCATCACGCCTGTTCCACAAGCCAAATCTAAAACTTTATCCTCTTTTTTAAGAGAAAAAGATTCAAATAGAGATTCTAAATAGGCTTTATCATGATCTTCAAAGGAATCCCATTTGTTAGCGATGGCGGAAAAGAATTCCTCAATATGTTTGTTCTCTTTCATAATCTTTAATCAAAGAATGTGGTGAAATCAATCTTTTGGAATCCACCATAAGAAGCCGGTTTTGCTTTGACTTCATCATAACATCTCTTGCCAACAAAGGTTTCTAAGATTTCGTTATATTTGTTTTCCATATCCAAATCTTTAAATTGTTTAGGATAAGCGACAGAAGCATCAAAATAAGCGTCCATCAAGGCTGTTTCAAGGTTGGTGTAATATGCGTTATAAGGCATTTGGAGATAGACTTCATTATTTTTGAAGGCTTTGAGATTATCAAAGAATTCTTTATCTTCTTCATAAGTGGTCTTAAAGACAGAGATACCAGAAGCATCTAAGATAATCTTATCGGCATCTAAGGTTGTTAAGAATTCTTTATCCATCTTTTGGAAACCAGGGTTGAGTCCTTTATCATCTAAGACGTTCTTGATATTGGAAGCCTTAAAGATAGGATAATTGACACAAGACATATAGATATCTTGTACACCATAATTTCCTAAGCAACCTAAGTAGAGAGAAGGTTTATCTTCCTCTTTGACATCTTTGGTACGATTTCCTAAATCTGTTCTTGCCGCATCGATGTAGCTAACAAGCGCTTTGGATCTATCTGTGGTATGAAAGATAGTTCCTAAAAGCTCAATAGATTGTTCTACCAAAGGATCAAATACGGTTTGTTTTCCGTATTTGAGAGTGACGACAGGAACACCGACCTTTTCTTGAATATCGTTAGCAATAGCGACATCTTCAAATTCTGAGATAATGATATTGGGACGACATTCTAAAATCTTTTCAAATTCGGGAGCTTGAGCATTAGGTCCACCTAATCCACAAGAAGGAAGGTTCTTAAATTTATCTTTATAAGCATCAAAATAAGGACGAGAAGTACTCTGCCACATGAAGGATTTTTCGGGATTATCGATATCTTCGACCCCACATAACAAATCTAAATTTCCAACATAACTATAAAGACGAAGAGCACCAGCACCTAAACAGACGACTCTATAGTCCCCTTTAACATCAATAGTGACTTCTCTTCCGATCATATCGGTGACTTTGATAGGCTCTTTGCTTGTGGAATCACTGAGGGGTGTTCCACCTCCACAGCTAGAAAGCAAAGTCATAACAGCAAACAAATAAGGAATCTTTTTAATCATGTTTATTACCTCCTAACGTGACTAATATTTTCCCATCCACATGGTGGATGTGAGAATGAACTTCTAACGTATCTTCAATCGTCTTTTCTGTAATGATCTCTTTTCCTCCCTCGTAGAGGAGTTTTCCTTGCTTCATCAGATAGAAGTGAGTTCCTATCTCTAAAGACAAGGAAAGATCGTGCATGATGAGAAGGATGGTTTTATGATCCTTCTCTTGTAATTCTTTGATCCATTCGAGAAGGTGAATCTGATTGTGAATGTCTAAATTATTGGTCGGTTCATCAAAGAGAATCAATTCGGCATCGGAGACTAATGCTCTTGCGATATGGGCTTTTTGTTTCTCTCCTCCCGAGATAGATGACATACTCTTCATAGCTAAGTCTTGAAGATTGAGTCTTTCTAGACATCGTCTTGTTCTCTCATGGTCTTCTTTGGAATAAGAGAATCGAATATAAGGAAGCCTTCCTAATAAAACAAAGTCATAGACAGAAAGAGCAGGGACTTCGCTATCTTGAGAGACATAAGCAATTCTTTGCGCTCGTTCTCCTCTTTTCATCTCTTGGATATTTTTTCCATCTAGAAGGATATTTCCTTCCTCGGGTTTTAATATTCCATCGATGCATTGAATCAAAGTGGACTTTCCTGACCCATTCCTACCTAAGATGACTCCGATTTCTTCTCTTTCTAATTTCAAAGAAACAGAAGAGAGAACTCTTTGTTTCTTCTGGTAGGAGAAACTAACATTTTGAATTTCTAACATTAGATTTTTTTCTCCTTTCCCGTGAATAATAAGATTAAAAAGAAAGGAGCTCCGATGATAGCGGTGATCGCACCAACGGGTAAGGAGGTACCCCTGAGTAAACAACGAGCTAAGATATCCGAGAACAACAAAATCACAGATCCCGATAACAAAGAAGCAGGAATCAAGAATTTATGATCGTTACCAATAAATCTTTTAATGATATGAGGTGCGATGATTCCAATGAAAGAAATGATACCTAAAGAAGAAATACATACCGCACAGATAAGAGAGGATAAAAGAAGAGTGATGAAGCGGAATAAAGAAAGAGGAATACCTAACGATAGAGCTCCTTTATCCCCTAATAACAAGGCGTTATATTGACGAGAGAATAACTGGAAGAAGACAAAAGATATCGCGATAGGAACTAACATGATGAAAACATCATCAAATCCCGCTCTTCCTAAATCTCCAAAAGTCCAATAAACGGCGCTAGAGAGTTGAATATCCGTAGCAAAATATTGAATCAAAGTCGTGATTGCGGTAAAGAATAGTCCTAAAGCAACACCGACTAAAACCACGGTGTTAGGAGAGAAGTTTTTAAATTTGGATAATGCCAATACCAAAAGGATAGAACCTAAAGCAAATACAAAGGCAAACACGGAAATGGCATAAGGGTTATAAGACCACTGAACTCCTCCATTGGTATCCACCATTCCACCAGAGAGTAAGACAATACCAATATTGGCTCCTAATACCGCCGCATTAGAAACCCCTAACGTAGAAGGAGAAGCCATCGTATTATTCAATGTGGTTTGCATCATCAAACCAGATAAAGATAAACCGGCACCAGCAATCAATCCCGCTAAAGCCCTAGGCAAACGAATATTTAAAACAATTCGTACTGAACTAGAATCGCCTTGACCAAATAGAGCCAAGAAAGATTCTCCAAAAGAAAGATTCGAGGTTCCTACCATCAAAGCAATCAAAAACAAAACAAAAGTAAAACCAGCGAGAACGATCAATATTAGGATCTTTCTCAGCTGATTTTTTTGATAAATTTGCTGCAAGTTTCTTTCTTCGTTTGACATAGACATATTATGTCATAATCAGAAAGATATTGATACAAAATACTTTAAAAAGTTCGATAAATATATATTTTTATAAAACAATCGTTCGATTTATTCCCACTTATAGAACACTTGGTTTGTTAATTATTTTTTTAATAGCAAAGAACCAAAAAATGCTCCCGAAGGAGCATTTTGTTTTGTTACTTAGCCTAAGTTTTTGAGTTGATCGATTCTAGTTTGAATCTTTTCGTCTAAAGTGGTGTTAAGACCTTTGGTCCAAGTAGGATTTTCACCAGTAGAGAAGGCAACATAAGCTTTTCCACCGACATAATCAGCAAGATAATCTTGAGTGAAGGACTGGAGGTATTCAGCGAATGAAGCAGCTTCAATACCAGGGTTGACACCGGCAGATTCAGAGGAAGAGGAACCATCAGTAGCTTTGCCTTCAGTGACAACGATGACGTTGATTGTTTCAGCAGTGACAGTGCCTTCTAAAGAGAAAGCGGCATTGACAAAGTCGACAGCCTTTAAGCTTTCGACAGCCTTGTCACCATACTTAATGGTGGCGCCTAAGTCATTCATGATGTCGATACGGATTTTACCAGCATCTAAGAAGGTAAGAGGTCCAGTAGCAACAACAGTAGAATCTTCGGTAGTAGTGTTGTTAGCAGGGGTGGTAGTGGAAGGTTGTTCTCCGCAGCCGGTTAAGAGTAATCCGAGAGCGGATAATGCAAGAATTGCGTTATGTTTTTTCATAGTAAACATCTCCTTATATAGTGCAAATTATACTAAATATAAATTTAAAAAGAAATCAAAAATTGTCTAATAAATAAACGGAAGAACATAAAGTGTCGCATTCTGTTCACCTTGTTTTGTACATTTCTTTCCTTTTTGGCGAAGAAAATATATAATGTGTAGGTATTCAGGAGTACGTTTATGGACAAATACAAAATCATCCAAATCAAGGAAAATATCTTAGCTAGAAATGACAATTCTGCCAATGAGTTGAGAAAAGAACTCAAAGAGAAGAAATGCTATCTTCTCAATGTCATGTCTTCCCCTGGAAGCGGAAAGACCACCCTTCTTGTCAATTTAATCAACAAATTGAAAGACAGGTTGAGAATCGGTGTCATGGAAGCCGATATTGATTCTGATGTGGATGCTTCTACTATCGTGGAAAAGACTGGTGTTCAAGCCATTCAAGTTCACACGGGTGGCGCTTGCCATCTCACAGCTCAGATGACAAGAGATGCTATGAATGAATGGGGTATTGATAATTTAGATCTCATCATCTTAGAAAACGTGGGTAACCTTGTTTGCCCTGCAGAATTTGATACTGGATCCATCAAGAACTTGATGATTCTATCTGTTCCCGAAGGGGATGACAAACCTCTCAAATATCCTTTGATGTTTGAAGTCTCTTCTATCGCGGTCATCTCTAAGATTGATACCATGTCTGTCTTTGACTTCTCTATGGAGAAGGTGGAAGAAAGAATTCACATGAGAAATCCTAACACTGTCATCTTCCCTGTCTCTGCTAAGAAAGATATTGGTGTCGATAAGTTAGCCGATTATCTCTACAAAGAAGTTGCTGAATTTATCAAGTAGAAAAGAAACCGATCGACAAGATCGGCTTTTCTTATGCAAATAAACAATTCAACTTATAATTTAATAAGTTGCTAAGTATAGGATTTAGATATTTAATGGTACAGAATCAAAAATTTCGATCATGTGAGACGGTAGTTTTTGCTTAGCTAAATCCAAGAACTTTTGGGGAATATCTTTATAATAAGCGGAGGCAATAGCACAAGCCATAGCTCCTGTAGTATCACTATCTCCTCCGATATAACAAACTCTGCGAAGACAGTCTTCAAAAGAAGTGGAAGATAAGAAAGCAAAGAGGGCTTGAGGAACTGAACGCTGACAAGTTTCTTCGTGGAAATAATGAAGGTGTAAATCTTCAATATCAAAATCCACATTATATTGAGAGGAAGCATATTCTTTTAAGAAGGCTTTGTCTTTTCCATGCAAGGCATAATAAATCATCATAGCAACCACTTCTGCCCCTTTGAGTCCTTCTTCGTGATCGTGTGTGACTTCTGTCACCATCTTAGCTAATTGCTTACATTCTTCTTCGCTGTTAGCAAAATAAGCAACAGGAGAAACACGCATACCTGCTCCATTTCCACAAGAGTGATATGGGCCCATATCTTCTCTGATCAACCACTGACGGAATCTTCCTCCATATCCTCCTTTAGGGCAAGGATATAGTTTAGCGATATCTCTCATACAAGTTGAGACATCTTTATGTGTTAAAAGAGATACCGCTACAGCAAAGGTCATCACAGTATCATCCGTATAGTTTGCCTTTTGGACATCAAATTCAAAATCAGTATAATTCGGCGCTTTTGCGCTGGGGGAATAACTAAATTCATAAAGAGATCCTAAAATATCTCCAATGACGGCTCCATAAATGAGTTTGTTTTCCATGTATTGTTCCTTTCTTTTCCTGTCTTAATCTTTTTGCAAATCAACAATAATATATCAGAGAAGGAGAGCTTATTTCACGTCCTCTTGAGGAATATGTTTATATAAAGCATGTCGTTTTTCTACTAAAATATCATATTCTACTCTATCTCCAAAATAATCGACACAACTGATTACCCCTCTAATCTCTTCTCCCTCATGAACAAAAGTAACAACATCTCCTCTAGTGTATTTTGATTCAGCCATAATTCACCCTCCTTGATCTAACCTTATTAAATCATATTAAAAAGAATTTCTAAAGCAAGAGAAAGACCTTCTGTCAAAGGGCAGAAGGTCAATTTGATTTACGCGTTTTCTTCGTCGTAGACTTCGATGTTCTTGATAGTTGTCTCATCCCCGGATACGAGATAGGTATGAGGCCCTCCACAATAAGGACATTTTCTTCCGCTCGGTTTGGTCGGATATGCCTTTTGGCAATCCTCACAATACGAGGTGGCTTTGATCATATCGATTTTCAGCTCACATCCTTTCATGTGTTTGGAACGATTATCTACCGCCCAAGACCAGCAGTCGCGAAGATAGACAGGGACGATGGTGGAAACTTCACCGATTTCTAATGTCACAGATTTGACTCTGCTAACATGATTTTGTTCGGCAACTTCATCCACGCGATCGATGATATGGAAGACAATTCCCAATTCGTGCATGAATTACTTTCTTTCAGGGACGGGGAGAGCGTTACCGGAATGAGGATTGGCTTTTCTCCACTCCTTATTCTCTTTCTTCCAAGCTTTTCTCTTCGCTCTCATGAGTTTCGCTTCCTTAGAACCAGCGTTACCGATGATCTTGAAGCCTCTCTTGATGGCGTAAGCGGCAAGACCAGTGATCTTGTTTTCCGCCTTTCTCATATGGGTCATCTCAGGATGATCTCTATGGAGATGGATGGCGTCAAATTTACAACGAGTG
The DNA here is from genome assembly GCA_017470005.1 of Bacilli bacterium. Taxonomy (GTDB): domain Bacteria; phylum Bacillota_I; class Bacilli_A; order RFN20; family CAG-288; genus Enterosoma. Next base: position 8,250 of record JAFUFH010000078.1, read on the forward strand.
GTACAGAGACCGCAACCGATACACTTGTTAGGATCGACGATAGAAGCACCGCAAGAGAGACATCTAGAAGCTTCGGTGTGGACTTGTTCTTCCGTGAGAGTCTTGTGAGCATCGCGGAAGGACATTCTGTGGTCGATGGTTTCATCCAAACCAGCTTCTTGTCTACCAGCGTTATCATAACCTTCAACAAGGATATCTTGCTTATTGAGTTCAACGAAGTATCTTCTATCTCTACCGATAGTCATGGAAGCATTGAACTGAACGTGTCTGTTGAGAGATTCAGCGGCTTCGTGACCTTGAGCGATAGCATCGATAACAAACTTAGGACCAGTGTTGACATCACCACCGACGAAGATATCTTCATCAGCAGTTTGGAAGGTGAATTTGTCAGCGATAGGATAATTACCGTGCCAGAAGGTGACTTTGCTACCTTCAAGGAGGTTACCCCAGTGGATAGCTTGACCGACAGCGAAGACAATCTTAGTACAAGGAACTTCGATGGTTTCGTTCTCATCATATTTTGGGGAGAATCTCTTGGTTTCAGGATCGATGGTGGAGAGACACTTCTTTAAGACAATACCTCTGACCTTACCTTGATCATCGACAAGAACTTCCTTGGGTCCCCAAGAAGGATTGATGACAACATTTTCATCTTCAGCTTCCAAGATTTCTTCGTTAGAAGCGGGCATGGTGTCCTTGGTTTCTAAGCAATACATGCTGACGCTCTTAGCGTGGAATCTATGAGCGGTTCTAGCGCAGTCGATAGCGACGTTACCACCACCGATGACGACGACATCATCGTTGGAGAAGTCTTGATTTTGATTATCATAGGCTTCGTGGAGGAAGTCTAAAGCGACAGAGCAGTTGATGGCTTTTTCGTTTTCGATGCCAGGAAGTCTACCATCTTGGCAACCGATTGCGATATAGAAGGCTTTGTAGCCTTGTTCTTTGAGTTGAGCGATAGTGATATCTTTACCGACTTCAACACCGGTCTTGATCTCAACGCCGAGTTTACGGATGATATCAATTTCGGCTTCGATGACATCCTTCTCTAACTTGTAGGAAGGGATACCATAGGTGAGCATACCACCGCACTTTTCATTCTTTTCGAAGACGGTAGGAGTATAGCCCATCAAAGCGAGATAGTAAGCGCAGCTTAAGCCAGCAGGGCCAGCACCGATGATGGCGATCTTCTCTTCGAATTCACCACCAATCTTAGAGATGGTCTTCTCAGGGATATAACGATTTTCAGACTTCAATTCTAAGTCAGCAACAAATTTCTTGACGGCATCGATAGAGACAGGAGCATCGATGGTGCCTCTAGTACAGGCATCTTCACATCTCTTGTTACAAACTCTACCGCAGACGGCAGGGAAGGGGTTCTCTCTCTTGATGAGAGCTAAAGCTTCTAAATATTTACCTTCTTTGGCCTTCTGTAAGTAACCTTGGACAGGAACGTGGGCAGGGCAAGCCGTCTTACAAGGGGCGGTACCACTTTCGTAAGTGTTGATTCTTGCGGTGTCTCTATAATTCTCGTTCCAAGCATATTTACCCCAGTGAATCTTGTCAGGAAGGATAGAAACAGGATATTCGACCTTGCTTCCATCTTTCTTGCAAAGCTTTTGACCGAGCTTGACAGCGCCAGCAGGGCAAACTTCCACACACATACCGCAAGCGACGCACTTTTCAGGTTCGACTTTGGCAGTGAAGGAAGAACGAGACATATGAGGAGTGTTATATAAGAGAGAGGTTCTTAACGCGTTACAGATTTCGACATTACAGTTACAGATATCAAAGATATGATCTTCACCATCGATATTGGTAATCTGGTGAACATAACCATTTTCTTCGGCTTTCTTTAAGATATCTAAAGCTTCTTCTTTGGTGATGTAGTGAGCTCTACCTGTTTCGACAGTGTAGTCAGCCATATCACCGACTTGGATACACCAATCGTTAGGATCGTCAGCGCAGCCTTCACCTAAGACAGCTCTGGAATAACGGCAAGAGCAAATACCAGCAGAGAGGTGACCTTCATATTTCTTTAACCAATAAGAGATCTTCTCTAACTTGACAGATTCATTGCAAGCCTGGACTTCCTTTTCGACAGGGATGACGTGCATACCGATACCATCACCACCGGCAGGAACCATGGAAGTGATCTTTTCCAAAGGTAAGTGAGTCATTCTTTCAAAGAAAGAAGCGACCGGAGGATTGGCTTCAATTCTAGAGATAGAAGAGTTGAATAATTCGGCGGAACCAGGGACAAAGAAGGAGAGACGGAATCTCTTTTCTTTGACAGGATCTTTGATCTTTAAATTTTCATCAAAGTATTCTTTGATCGGTCCGTTATCATCATAGTGATCGCCATAATCATATTCGATGAGACCATGAACACAAAGTAAATCTAAGATCTCTTTGGTTCTGACAGGATCGAATTGTTTTTTGTTCATTTCGATGATCTGATCTAAGGTGTACCACTTTCTCAATTTGAAATGTAAAGCGACATCCACCTCATCTTCGGTGATCAATTCTCTCAATCCCCAATACTCAGGGGAATCCGCATCGATACCTTTGAGTTTTCCATCAACTCTATCGGTGATCTTGCGCGCAAGTTTGGCATACTTCGGTTTGAAATCTTTCTCTCCTTGATGCTTTGAGATAGTTCTTGCTACTTGTTTAAACTGCTCTGGCATAATCTGCTCCTCTCCAATTTTTTTAATTGTTTAAATAATATAACATATAAATATAAGTTAGAGAAATCAAACTTTTGTCCGATAGTCTTACTTACTTCGTTAAACGAACTATTCTATTTGTTTTGTTCTATAACTTGAGAAAAGGGCAAATAATTTTCGTTTACAAAATTTGTTTTTCGAAATCTTGAAGTAATTTTTAACAAACAAATTTATAATATCCTTAGTCAAAGGAGGTAATGGACATGAAAATATTGCTTGCAGAAGATGAAAGAGATCTCTCTGATGCCATTGTTCGCGTATTAAAAATTAACAAATATGATGTCGATGCCGCCTATGACGGACAAGAAGCTTTAGACATGGTCTATGACAACGATTATGACGCTCTCATCTTAGATGTGATGATGCCAAAGAAGAGTGGATTTGAGGTGGTCAAAGAACTGAGAAAAGAAGGAAACAATATCCCTGTGATGATATTGACTGCCAAAAGTGAGATTGATGATAGAGTCACTGGATTAGATTGTGGAGCGGATGATTATCTCACGAAACCTTTTGCGGTCAAAGAGATGTTAGCTAGACTGAGAGCCATCCTAAGAAGAAGAGGGGATGTTTTAGAAGCTTATGAGATCGGTAACACCAAATTAAATCACGATACTTTTGAGCTCTCTTGCAAGAAAACCGTCCGTTTAACTGCGAAAGAATATCAGATGATGGAATACCTCATCCGAAATAAAAATGTCTTAGTTTCCACCGAAAAATTGATGGATGCGATCTGGGATTATGAGAGCGAAGTAGAGATTCATGTCGTTTGGGCTTATATCTCTACTTTGAGAAAGAGATTAGAGCAAGTGGAGAGTGAATACACCATTAAAGCCGTGAGAGGTGTCGGGTATCAACTTGCCTTAAAGGAGTAAAAATGATTCAAAAACTGAGATTAAAATTTATCGCTTTTACCCTGATTGCACTAGCGATACTCCTTGCCATCATCGGAACGATTGTCAATGTCTTAAACTTCTCTTCGGTAGCAAATAGCTCTGACCAAGTTTTAAATTATCTCTCTCAACATGAAGGTCATTTTGGAGAGAGAAGAAACGAAGAAGAAAACCAGGATTCTTCTCAATCCGCTCCTTTCTTCCCTGATGATAGAGGAGGTAGACCTTTCTCTCCTGAGACAGCTTATAACACAAGATTCTTCACTGTGACTTTCAACCAAGGCAATGTCATTGATTCTAATACCACAAATATCGCTGCTTTCAGCCAAGAAGAAGCTATCTCTCTTGCCAAAGAGATTTATCAATCCAATCAAGAGAGAGGATATATTCAACACGTATACCGCTATCTAAGATATGAAAAAGATGATGGAAACACGATGGTGATTGTCATGGATTCTTCCTTACAATTAGAGCCCGCACAAAACTTCTTTGTTATCTCTCTCATCGTCTTATCCTCTGGTCTTGTTCTTTCCTTTGTCGCTGTATTCTTCTTATCCAAGTGGTTTGTAAAACCGTTAGAGATCAGTCAACAAAAACAAACAAGCTTCATCACGGATGCCGGTCATGAATTGAAGACTCCTTTGACTATCATCTCCGCTAACAACGAATTGATTGAGATGGAATTTGGCGAGAACGAATCAAGCAAAGTCATCGACAAAGAAGTCAAAAGAATGACTTCGATGGTCAAGGAATTGAGTGCCTTAGCAAGAATGAATGAAGAAAGAAAAGTAGAATCCAAAGAACTCTCTTTCTCCGATGTGGTTCTAGATATGATAGATTCCTTCTCTAACGCATTCAAAGAAAAAGGAATTCTTCTTCAACCTGAAGTGAAAGAGAATGTCCGAGTCAAAGGAGATGAAGCTCTTTTAAGACAACTAGTATCCATCCTCTTAGACAACGCCCTAAAATATTCGCTTACTCACACCTCTATTGTTCTAAATGACAAGCACTTAGAAGTCATCAATGATGCTAAAGAGATCAAGAACGAGAATTTAGAGAATGTCTTCGAGCGTTTCTATCGCAGCGCAGAAGTGCGTGGTAGCAATATCGAAGGCTCAGGAATTGGACTTTCTATCGCCAAAGAAATCACGGCGAAAAACAAGATGAGAATCACCGCCTTTGGAGACGAAAACAGTCAATTCCATATCAGATTATCTTTCTAAAATCAAAGAAAAACCCAGAGAATCCATGGATGGATTTTCTGGGTATTTTTGTTTAAATTTTCGAGGGAAATATTTCGAACGCTTTATTCTTCGGTGATAGAGTTGCCTGTATAAAGCTGATAATATTTTCCGTGTAAGGCTAAGAGTTCTTCGTGATTACCTCTCTCGATGATTCTACCGTGATCTAAGACCATGATGACATCGCTGTTTTGAATGGTGGAAAGTCTGTGTGCGATGACAAAGACGGTTCTACCTTTCATGATGGCATCCATACCTTTTTGGACAAGATATTCGGTTCTACTATCGATAGATGAAGTCGCTTCATCTAAGATGAGAACAGGAGGGTTAGCAACAGCTGCTCTTGCGATAGATAAGAGTTGTCTTTGACCTTGAGAAAGTGAAGCTCCTCCGTTGCTAAGTAATGTGTCATAGCCATCAGGAAGTTGTTGAATGAAGGTGTCTGCGTTAGCAAGTTTTGCTGCCGCGATCACTTCTTCATCACTAGCTTCTAAGTTTCCATAACGGATATTTTCCATGACGGTTCCGGTGAAAAGTTTGGTGTCTTGGAAGACCATGCCTAAGGCTCTTCTTAAATCGGCTTTCTTGATCTTATTGATATTGATATCGTCATAACGGATCTTACCATCCGCGATATCATAGAAACGATTCAACAGATTGGTGATGGTGGTTTTGCCAGCGCCAGTAGGACCGACAAAGGCAACTTTTTGACCAGGCTTAGCATAGATAGAGATATCGTGTAAGATGACTCTTTCTTTGGTGTAACCGAAGTCCACATGGAGAAGATCAATCTTACCTTTTAACCAAGTGTAAGTGATGCTTCCATCTTCATGAGGATGTTTCCAAGCCCACTTTCCCGTTCTTTCTGTAACAGGGATAGGGTTACCGTTTTCATCTTCTTTAGCGTTAACTAATTCGACATAACCATCATCGACTTCTTCTTTGGCATCAATCATAGCAAAGATACGAGAAGAGGCGGCAAGAGCTAAAACGATGGTGTTGAGTTGTTGAGCGACATTGCCGATAGGTTGGACAAAGGATTTCGAATAGAGCAAGAAGGAAGTGATGATACCGAAGGTGTAAGCGTGAACCCATTCAGAAGGGTTGAGAGCAAATCCTTGGATACCAGAGACAGCTAAGACACCACCGATAAGGGCGATGAAGGCGTATTGTAAGTTACCTAATTGATTGACCGTAGGCATCAAAACAGAAGCGTAACGGTTGGCTTTGACGGCATCGATTAACAAAGCATCATTATGAGCTTTGAATCCTTCGATATTCTTTTCTTCATAATTGAAGACTTTGACTACTTTTTGACCAGAGATCATCTCTTCGATATAACCATTGGTTTTACCGAGTTCTTTCTGTTGAGCGATAAAGTATTTACGAGAATGAGAAGTGAAATACTTCGTTAACAAAGCAATCAAGACCGCAAAGAGAATGACAACCAAGGTGAGATAGAGATCTGTTCTTACCATCAAGAAGAAGCAGACAGTCATCGTCACAATAGAGGAGACAGACATCGGAACAGCACGAGCTAACATCTCACGGAGAGCATCTACATCGTTAGTGTAAACAGACATGATATCTCCACGGGTGTGAAGATCAAAATAGGCGACAGGTAAGTCTTGCATGTGGGCGAAGAGTTGGTCACGGATTCTCTTTTGAACACCCTGAGCAATCTTAGACATGCAATAGTTATAGAAATAACCTGCAACCACACCGACAACAAAGATAGCAATCATGATGAGAATAGCGCCAGTGAAGTTGACTCCCATGACGGTGAGATTGGCAAAATAAGAAGCAGGATCATCTCTTAAGACCCCCTCAACCGTTGCGGAAGGGATAACTTCATAAATAGAAGGAGTTAAGAATTCATCGATGAGAATATTACCGATGAAGTAAGAACCGACAGTAGAGGCAAAGGAAGAGAGCAAGATACAGAGGACAACGACAGCAAATAATCCCGGATAAAACTTGAAGACATATTTGAGAAGACGGCCGAGAGCACCTCTTCTTTCCTGTTTAGAGACAGGTGTTACATTTCTATTCCGCGGCATCGAAATCACCTCCTCTCAACTGGGATTCATAGAGTTCTTTATAGACAGAGCAACTTTCCATCAATTCATCGTTGTTTCCAACAGCAACGATTTCTCCACCGGCTTCCATGACGATGATCATGTCACAATCTTTGATGGAAAGAACACGTTGGGCGATGATGAATTTAGTGACGTCTTTTCTCTGTGTGGATAAACCTTCACGAATGAGGGCGTCGGTGTGAGTATCACAAGCAGAAGTGGAGTCATCGAGAATGAGAATCTTCGGGTTCTTTAATAACGCTCTTGCGATACAAAGTCTTTGTTTTTGTCCGCCGGAGACATTGGTACCTCCTTGGACAACGACTTTGTCTAATCCTTGTGGATGAGCTTTTAAGAATTCGGTAGCTTGTGCGATGTCACATGCTTTCCAAATTTCTTCATCGGAAGCATTGAGATTTCCCCATTGGAGGTTTTCACGGATGGTTCCCGAGAAGAGAACATTCTTTTGTAAGACTACCGCAACAGAATCTCTCAAGGCTTTCAAATCATATTCTCTTACATCTCTTCCACCGACTTTGACCACACCTTCACTAGCATCATATAAACGAGCGATGAGAGAGACAAGTGTCGTCTTGGAAGAACCGGTAGGACCGATGATACCAACACTGGTTCCCGAAGGAATATGGAGATTGACATGGGAGAGAACATTCTTATCTTTGACATAGGCAAAGGAGACATTTTCAAAATCTACTTCTCCATTATCAATGGTAGTAACGGCGTTTTCAGGAGAAGTGATATCACTCTCTTCTTCCACGATTTCAACGATACGTTCTGCACTATTTCTAGCGATAGTGATCATGACATAAACCATAGAGACCATCATGAGAGACATCAAGATCATCATGATGTAAGTGAATAAGGTAGTAAGTTGAGGGATTTGAAGGGCGGGAGAAGGATCGTGGCTTGTTTTGATGATGATAGAACTACCTAATACGGAGATGAGAATCATCGCAGTATAGATAGCGGTATTCATGATAGGACCATTGAAGGCGATCCTCTTTTCCGCACGGATAAAGCTTCGATAAATGAAGGAAGAGACCTTTTCAAAAGCGGAGATGTGATACTCTTTTCTACCGAAGGATTTCACGACACGAATGCCATCAACATTCTCTTCTACAGATTCATTCAAGTCGTCATAAGTACGGAACACTTTTTCAAAAATAGGATGAGTTGTATAAGCGATAAAGATAAGGAAGAATAAGACAACAGGAATGATGATTAAGAAAATCCAAGCTAATTGTGGTGCTGTAACAAAGGTCATGATGAGAGCAAAGATCATCATGAAGGGAGCACGGATGACCGTACGCATAATCATCATGAAAGCGAATTGAACATTGGTGACATCGGTTGTCGTTCTAGTAACGATAGAGGAAGGGGAGAACTTATCGATGTTCTTAAAGGAGTAACTCTGGATTCGGATGTACATCGCCTCTCTTAAATTGTGACCAAATCCTGCCGCAGCAGAGCTTGACCAATAACCCGCCAAGATACCCATGATAGCTGCAAGGATTGCCATAGAAGCAATGACCGATGCCCACATGATGACTTCATTTAAGGAGTTGTTTTGAACACCTTTCATCAAATACTGTAAGAAGAAAGCAACTAGGATTTCTAAGACAGATTCAACTAAAACCAAAACCCAGGTTAAAACGAGGTCTTTTTTAAATTGTTTGATGTAATGAGATAATTTTCGAATCGTTTTCATTTTAACCTCCTCTAATAATCTACTCCGAGATTGGCTCGGATTTGTTTCAATAATCTTTGTAAAATTTCTTTTTCTTCTTCGCTCATATCTTTTTCAATCAACGCGTTCATTTGAGCGAAATGAAGTTCGAATTGTTTTTTCACTTCTCGTCCTTTCTCTGTGACTTGAATGGTCTTTTTCCTTTTATCTAAAGGATCAACAGACATCGTAATCAAACCTTTTTCTACTAAGCTATTCAAGGTTTGAGAAGTGCTAGCTTTTGAGAGATGGGTATATTCTTTCAACTCTGTTGTGCGGACTTCTTTCTCACAATTACAAAGGTATTTTAAAGTCATACCTTCTACACCTGTCATACCATTATCAATCTTTCCATTGATATTGGTATCGATATAGTTGTGAATCAGTGTTTCGGTGATATGAATTTGACTTCCGATACTTTTCTTGTTCATAAAAATTAAATTGTTCGTTTGCGAACGATTAATACTATAAAGCTCTGTTTCAAAGAAAGCAATCCTTTTCCAAAAGAGAACGGTTTCATATACATGAAACAAGACTTTTGTAAAATTAGAAACAAGTCTTTTTCAGCGATAGTTTCTAACGACAGGATCCTCTTTCATCCCGAACAAACTGAAAAAAAGTGTGAAAAGTCACAGTTTTTTTCAGTGAAAATGCGTTTTGAAGGCTTTCTACTGAAAAAAAGTGTGGAAAATCACAAAAAAATTCAGTGAAAAGATTAACTTGTTGCATCAAATAGTCTATAATTAAAATAGGATAAAAAATGATTAAGGGGGCCCACTATGTACATACGAAAAAAATATTTAGAAAAGCTCAAAGAAAAAATGTGGAATGGCATGGTGAAAATTATCACTGGTATCAGAAGATGTGGAAAATCGGTTCTCCTATTCAACATCTTTCATGACTACCTTATTGATGAAGGGGTCCCTGAAGAAAATATTATCAAGATAAAATTAGATGAGAGAACCAATATGTCGTATAGAAACCCAAATGTCTTATGCGACTATGTCAAAGATCTTCTCGAAGGAAAAAAAGAAAAATTCTATATCTTTATCGACGAAATCCAACTGATTGAACCGGCGAAAGTCGAAGGGATATCTTCGAAAATAGGAATCAATGAGGTTCTCAACGAATTAAATGGATATGATAATCTAGATGTTTATGTCACCGGCTCAAATTCTAAGATGCTTTCTAGCGATATTGCTACTGAATTTAGGGGAAGGGGAGATGTAATTAGAGTTCACCCTCTTTCCTTTGCTGAATTCTACGAAGCTTTTAATGGACAGAAACAAAATGCCTGGAATCAGTATTCCCTCTTTGGGGGAATGCCCTACATTCTTAACTTAAAAAAAGATGAAGAAAAGAGTGAATACTTAAAACGATTACTAGACAAGGTATACATCAGTGACATCATTGAGAGAAACAAACTAAAAAAAGATGCTTTGGTTTTAGGAGAAATATTAGACATCGTAGCCTCTTCAGTGGGTTCTTTGACCAGTCCCTCAAAACTTTCTAACGCTTATAAATCAAAAACAGGTCAAAGCATTTCCACTAACACCATCTTTCAATATCTTGATTATTTTGTTGATGCATTCTTGATCAGCAAATCAAAGAGATTCGAGATCAATGGTAAAGGATACATTAATTCACCCGCAAAATTTTATTTTGAGGACATTGGTTTAAGAAATGCGAGACTAGATTTCAAAGAACAAGATATCACACACATTATGGAAAGTATCATCTATAATGAGCTCATCATTCGTGGCTTTAATGTGGATGTTGGTGTCATTGAACATTTCTACACAAACTCAGAAGGCAAAAAGGAAAGAACTTATTTAGAAATCGACTTTTTATGCAATAAAGGTTTCAATAAAATTTATATTCAATCTGCTTACGCTATTCCAACCACAGAAAAGAGAGAACAAGAAGTAAGAGGGTTTCTAAAAATAAAAGATTCTTACCAAAAAATCGTGGTGGTTAGAGATAATATCATCCCTTGGAAAGACGAGCACGGAATCTTGTATGTGGGAATAGAGAGATTCTTACTTGATGATTCCTTTACCAATTAATTAAAAGAAGACTGACATACCCTCAACAGGTGTGTCAGTCCATTTTTGTCGTTGTTCTATCTTATTTGTTGTCTTTGGTGTTTTCCACAATCTGAGTGACAGTGGCTGCCATAGTGGAGAGATTCTGTAAATCAGAAGGGATGATCATCTTGGTGGCTTTACCATCAGCGACTTTCGCAAGAGTTTCATAAGAACGGATGGTTAAGACCGCGTTAGAAGGATTGGCTTCGTTGATCATCTTGATACCTTGGGCTTCGGCTTGACGGATCATCAATTCACCGTCTGCTTCCGCTCTCTTAACTTTCAAGATCGCTTCCGCTTCGGCTTCGGCTTTCTTAATGGCGGCTTGTTTTTCTGCTTCTGCGTTCAAGATGGCAGCTTCCTTATTACCTTCTGCGATGGTGATAGCGGAGGTCTTTTCACCTTCAGCGATCAAGATCTTTTCTCTCTTTTCACGCTCAGCTCTCATCTGCTTCTCCATGGCGTTTTGGATATCTTTAGGAGGTAAGATGTTCTTGACTTCGACTCTGGTGACTTTGATTCCCCAAGGGTCAGTGGCTTCATCAAGAATGGTTCTCATCTTGGTGTTGATGATATCACGAGAAGTGAGGGTTCCATCTAAGTCGAGATCACCGATGATGTTTCTTAAGGTGGTGGAAGTTAAGGCTTCAATACCGACGATAGGGTTTTCCACACCATAAGTGAATAATTTCGGATCGGTGACGGTGAAGAAGACGACGGTATCGATGTGCATAGTGACATTATCTTTGGTGATAACAGGTTGCGGAGGGAAGTCATAGATTTGCTCTTTCATAGAGACTTTCTTGACGATTCTATCCACGAAGGGAACTAAGAAGTGTACACCGGTATCCCATGTGGCGACATAACGACCTAATCTTTCCACGATGCATTTTTGTGTCTGTTGAACAATACGAATGTGAGAGACAGCGACTAAGACAATGATGACAATAAAGGCAACTCCGATAACTAATCCAACAATTGCTCCAGGTTCCATTTTGAATAATCTCCTTTTCTATTTTTCAATTTCTTTAACGAATAATTTGTTTCCTTCTACCGACACGACTTCGACGATGGCATCTTCTTGAATCGACTCTACTCCTGTGACAGGGATAGCGGTCCAGTAGACGCCTTGAATCTTGACTTCTCCTGCATCCAAATCGGTGATGGTCTTGGTGACTTTTCCTTTTTTACCGATGATACCATCGATATTGGATTTGGTCATATTCCTTTGTAGCATTCTGTTCGCAAGAGGTCGAAGAGCAAGAAGAGCGATGATAGAACTTCCTAAGAAGACGATCACTTCTCCCCACCAAGGCATTCCAGGAATAAAGGTGACGGCTAAGGCAAGGGCGGCACCGATGCAAAACCAAACCGAGACAAGGGCTGTCGTAGCAAGTTCTGCGATGATGGCTATAATCAATAGAGATAGCCAAATAATCATCATAAGGATATTCTCATCAATAACCATAGCTTACACCTCCTTCTTTAGATCGATGACCAAGATTCCTTCTTTCGCATCGTAGTGACATAGGTACTTTTTCATTCCGTTTTTGAAGTCATACGGGATGACTGCGGCGATGCGATTGACGAATTCGGTAGAGGATACTCGCGTATATGTTTTTCCTCCAGAGAGGATAAATAAACAACCAGGAGTATAGACTTTCGAATCGTATTCATCTTTGGTCAAGGGTTTGATGGCAACAAGTTTTTCTTCTTCATCCACACCTAGCATAGCAGCATAAGCACTCTCTAGATGACTCATGCCTGGTTTATTGATAGTGATATTGGTGGGATAGATAGAAGCGATCACTTCTTTTTCATTTTTGTTAAACCATTGAAACATATCTTTTCTCCTTTCCGATTAAGATTATACAAGTTAATTCAAAGAAATTCAAGATAATTATTTCAAATATTATTCGATTATATTTTGTGTCAACTTTGTTCTTTTCATTGAAAGAAAAATAAGTATAGTGATAAGATAAAACTATGAAAATACTTATTTATCCGATTTACTCTCCTCTTCACAATGGCGACTTCATGAAGAGAGAGACAGAGCGTTTGTTGAAATCGCTAAAAGAAAAGACTTCTTATGATTTCTTGCTTACGGACATCGATCATCTCTATGATGGAGATATGGCTTTGATTTTGGTAGAGAGCGGTGGAAGTGAGCATTATTATTTAGAAGTGAAAGATCGTTTAAAAGAACCCGTTTATTTACTCACTTTCGGAAACAATAACTCTCTTGCTGCCTCTCTTGAAATTCTCACCTATATTCAAAACCACAAACAAAAGGGAGAGATTCTACATGGTAGCGATGAATATATTGCGAATAGAATCCTTACTTTATTAAAGAAAGGAGAACAGCATGATTAAACTTGGTGTCATCGGAAAACCATCGGATTGGTTGATTGCTTCTGATGTAGAAGATAGTAAAGCAAAAGAAATCTTTGATGTCGAGCTTTGTCACATCGATATCAAAGAGCTCATCACTCTTTCTATGGAAAAGAAAGAGAAAGTTCCTATGGGGCTTTTCAAAGCTTCTTTTGATGAAGTGGAATTAGAGAAAGCCTATCATATCTATTTGGCATTAAAAGATATGATCCAAAAATATGATTTGGCTGGTCTTACCATCCGTTGTTTTGATTTGTTAGGAACGGTTAAGTCTACTTCTTGCCTTGCTTTTGCACTTCTCAATCAAGAAGGTATCATCGCCACTTGTGAAGGAGACGTTCCTTCTATGCTCTCTATGTATTTGATGAAATCTCTTCTCAACAAACCCGCTTTCCAAGCGAATCCTAGCAGAATCGATGTAGAGAAGAACCAGATTCTTTTCGCTCATTGTACTCTTCCTTTAAGTATGTGTACTTCCTATCACTTTGACACGCACTTTGAATCGGGAACAGGTGTCGGTGTGAAAGGGGAATTAGAAGAAAGAGAGATTTCTGTCTTCCGTATCGATAATTCTCTTTCTCGCTTTGTCCTCTTAAAAGGTAGAATCATCGAAAACTTTAAATTCGATAATCTTTGTAGAACACAAATCCTTCTTCAATTAGAGGATGATGTCACTTACTTCTTAAGAAATCCGTTAGGAAATCATCATTTGATTGTCTATGGTCAAGACACAGAAGCCTTAAAGGATTATCTTCTCGCTCGTCATTTCCAGCAAGTTCATTAAAAGAAAGGGGCTGTTGAAAAACCTACATAACTAATGTGGGTTGAACAACAGCTCTTTTTAATGACAAAAAGGCCTAATTCGTTGAGAATCAGGCCTTTTTTAGTAAAATATCTTTGCTTAGGAGATATTTTCCATGTCATATTTTA
>JAFUFH010000079.1 GCA_017470005.1 Bacilli bacterium
AAAGGACTTCTCAACCCACTGAAGTATTACCTCGAACGGAGGGAATCGTTATGTTGATTGGAACCGCCGTATGCGGAAAACCGCACGTACGGTGGTGTGAGAGGGTGGATGGAGTTAAAAGGCCATCACTCTACTTTAATTGTTACTTCAAAAACTTCAAAGTGACTTTGAAGCGACTTTGAAGTTGACTTTGAACTAACTTTGAAGTATATTGTATTTAGGAGGAAAAAATATGGAATTAAACCAATTGTTTCCAAACTATTTTGTCGAAAATGAAGAGTTTGAGTGTAAAGCACGATTAAATCGCGAGGATTCTTTCTCTTGGATGAAGACCGTGGATGGGTTTGTGAATGCAAAAGGAGGCGTCTTTTTCCTTGGGGTTGAGGATAAGTCTTTAAAAGTGATTGGCTATACACAACAAGAAGCGGATAGTGAAAAAATGTTCTTCCATAACGAGATCCATAATCACATGAATATTTTACCTAGCTATATCACCGAATTAGTTCCATATGAAGTGCATCAGACTACCCGTTTTATTTTAAAAATCACTATTTTTGAAACATTAGAAAAACCGTTAATCATGAAATATAACGGAATGCCTATGGTGTTTGTTCGCAGAGATGGGTTCACTAACGCCGCTACAGAAGAAGAGCTTCGAACCATGGTGTTAAATTCTCCTAGAAAAGCTTTTGATGAAGCGATAAGTGATGTGGATTTTCAGTTAGATAATTTTACTCGTTATGCTTCGTTTTATCGGGAAAGAACGGGAAAAGAGGTGAAAATTAAAGAGTTAGAAGCCATCAAGTTTTTTGTGAACGGAAAACTGAGCAATGGAGCTCTTTTATTTCAAGATGCCTATCGTGGAGAACGTACAAAAATTGTATGTTCTATGTATCGCGGAAAGAATCGTGGAGATGACACCATTATTACATCCAACTCTTTTCAGGGCAATTTAATTGATGGATACCAGTTTATGTATGAGTTTATCCAAGCCAGAATGAATCATGGCTGGATCAAATTAGAAGATAAAAGAATTGATGTGGACTCTTACCCCAAAAGAGCACTTTTTGAGGCGATAATCAACGCACTTGCTCATCGAGATTATTACATGGAAGGAACACAAATTAATGTGGATATATTTGCAAATAGATTGGTGATTTCTTCCCCAGGATCTTTGTTTGGTAGTAGTGGGAATCTTCCGCCCACCTATGATTTATCTTCCTTTGTTTCTAAGCGAAGAAACGAAGTGATCTCTAACGCTTTTGTTTTAGCTAAAGCCATGGAAGCAAAAGGAACTGGTTTAGAAAAAATCATGGAGGAATATGCTCCTTATGATAAAAAGCATCAGCCTTACATCTATAGTAAGAACAATTCCTTTTTCATTGTTTTACCAGATCTTACCAACGAAGATGGAATCTCTATAGCCGATGACTCTTTCTATGTTATCGGAACCATTAATCATTCGACTAGATTTGATTATGCCGTATTATCTTATTGCTATTTGACTGCAAGAAGCATCAAAGAAATTACAGAACATTTGGGCATTTCGAATTCTTCTTTCTTTAAGAAAAACGTTGTTGATAATCTTTTAGAGCAAGGCTATCTTGAAGAAGAAAAGCAAGGAAACAAGAATTGTTATCGAACAAAAAGTGAAAAAATCAAAATCCGATAAATTTACTTCAAAAACTTCAAAGTGACTTTGAAGTAACTTCGAACTAGTTTTTTAATAGTATCGCTTCATGAGATAGATATGAAAGAACATTTTCGTGTATAATTTTACCCGTGAAAAAAGAATCCGAAAACAAAATATCGAAAATCCAAGATGAAGACTTCCAAAGTTTTCTTTCTTATTTGAGTACAATCAGAGGTTACTCCGATAAGACAAGAGTTTCTTATGGAGAAGATGTTGCCGATTTCCTTTTGTATCTTTCAAAACAAGGGAAAGAAAAAGGAAATATCGATAAAGAAATCATCCGTGCTTATCTTTTAGATTTGAATTTGAATTCGTTAGATAAGAACACTATCAAAAGAAGAATATCGGCTTTGAAGCACTTCTATAAATATCTTTACACCTATCGTGGATATCAAGGAAATCCTTTTGAAACCATCACTTCTCCTAAGAAAGATAAGAAGCTTCCTACCTTCCTAACTTATGAAGAAATCTGTCAGTTTTTGGACGCAAACATGAAAAGGGAAGATAGGCTCGCTGCTAGAGATCAAGCGATTTTAGAGCTTTGTTTTGCTTCTGGATTGAGAGCGAGCGAAGTCATCTCTATTCAGAGCAAAGATATTGATTTTGGAGAAAAAAGAATTCGTGTCTTTGGAAAAGGAAAGAAGGAAAGAGTTGTTCCTTTCTCTGATATTGCAAAAGATGCTATCCAAGAATATTCAAGTAATCTTCGAAAGATTTTGTTAAAAGACATCTCGAAAGATCCCGGATTCCTATTCCTGAATTCTAAAGGGGAGAGATTGACAGAGAGAGGATTAGAATACATCGTGGAGAAGGCGGCAATCAAATGTGGATTCCCTTTGAAGGTCCATCCACACATGCTTCGTCACTCCTTTGCAACCGAGCTTTTAAACAATGGTGCGGACTTAAGAGTCATCCAAGAATTGTTAGGACATGAGTCCATTTCTACCACCTCCATTTACACCCATGTCTCCTATGCGGATTTAAAAAAGACTTATGATGCTTGTTTCCCTAAAGGAAACACCACCATCTCTCTTGAGCAAAGATATGTCATCTTTGACTTCAATGGAACCATGTTCTTTGACGAAGATAAGCATGTAGTTTCTTGGAGAGATTTTGCAAAAGAGAAATTTGGTGTGGAGATTCAAGACGAAGATTTTCCTCTTCACATTCATGGGTTTAACAATGCCGAGATTCTCTCTTGGTTAGCTAAGAAAGAATTCAGCAAAGAAGAAGTCGCACTTCTCACCAAAGAGAAAGAACTTTATTATCAAAAACTTTGCGAAGCGGATGTAGAAAACTTACATCTAGTGGATGGATTAGAAGAATTCTTAGATCGCTTAGTTGCAAGCGGAGTCAAAATTGGCATTGCTACCGCCTCTCAAAAACCCAATGTGGACTGGTATTTGAAAACCTTCCATTTGCTGAAGTGGTTCAAAGAAGAGAATATCATCTATGATGATGGAACTCTCACCAAAGGTAAACCAGACCCCATGATTTATGAGAGAGCCTTAGAGAGAATGGGAGCGGATAGAAGATTCACTGTGGTATTTGAAGACGCCCTATCGGGTATTAAAAGCGCCTATGGAGCCAAAGTGAATCGAGTGATTGCCCTCGCTAATGGAGAGAAGGCAAAACAAGTTTCTAAAATGAAAGAAGTCCATTCTGTGATAGAAAACTTCAAAAAATTATCAAAAGAAGACGAAGATTTCATTTTTCTCTTAAAAAATAAATAAAATTCACTATACTAATAAAGTCAGGAGTTGTTTAGATATGGGTAATATTTCCTTTGAGAACTTCAGCAAACCATCATTCGTACTCGATTTTTCTTTATCGATCGGATTGATTTTGCTTGTCACTATTTTTATCGCATTAAAGATTAAGAGAGTCTGGTGTTCTATCATGTTCATCATTCTCGACTTGTTATTTATCACCACCTTCTTCTTGAGAGGAATCGGTTTTGATCAATTACAATATCTCCCTTATGTCTCTTTGGTCTTTGTCGCTGTCGGTATCGTCATCTGTTTGAACATCAACGCAGGTGTTCTCAGAAAATATTTTGCTCAATCGTTAAAATCTAGCTCCACCTCCTCTAAAGAGAGCAAGGCCACCAAGATGGATAAGGAAACCTTGATTCAGAATGTGTGTATCGCAGTGAAATGGTTATCTGAAAATAGAGTTGGTGCCTTGATCACTTTTGAAAAAGAAACTCCCTTAGATGACTTCATGAGAAACGGAACCACCATCAATTGTCCATTCACTCCTGAGATTGTGGAAACCATCTTCTATGAAGGAACTAGACTCCACGATGGTGCTATCATTGTCAGAGGAGACACCATTGTTGCAGCCGCTGTTTATTACACTCCTTCCACCAAAGCTATCTTAGGTAAATTTGGTGCAAGACATAGAGCCGGTTTAGGCATCTCAGAACAAACCGATGCGGTCACCATCATCGTCTCTGAAGAAACCGGACGTATCGCTATCACTCACGGCGGTATGTTAGATAACATCAAGACGGATGAATTCGAAAAATTCTTCCGCAATTCTATCGCTTAAATAAGTCAGGATGCTTTCCCCGCATCCTGTTTTTAGTCACTTTTTCACACTTTATGTTTTTTAAAAACATATCTCTCTTATTTGGCTCTCTTGAAATGGTATAATTGAAATATATGAATTAGGAGGATGTATTATGTCTACTGCCCACAATAATGCCAAAGTTGGTGATTTTGCGAAAACGGTCTTGATGCCCGGAGATCCCCTTAGGGCAAAATATATTGCTGAACATTTTTTAGAGAATGCTCGTTGTGTTAACACCGTGAGAAACATGTTAGCCTACACAGGAGAATACAAAGGAAAGAAAGTCTCGGTCATGGGATCGGGTATGGGTATTCCTTCCTTCTCTATCTACGCTTATGAATTGTTTGCTTTCTATGGAGTAGAAAGAATCATTCGTGTGGGAAGCGCGGGTGCGATGACCAATGATCTCAATCTTTTTGATATCGTCATCGCTGGCGGTGCTTGCACCAACTCCAATTGGGCAAACCAATATGAATTACCTGGTGTCTTCTCCGCTATCCCTACTTTTGAAGTAGAGGAAGAAGCGGTCGCTGCTTGTAGAAAATTAAAATTCCCCTTCAAAGTCGGACAAGTTCTTTCCAGCGATAACTTCTACGGAGAGAAGTGGGAACCTTTCGCTAAGATGGGTGTTGTCGCTGTCGAGATGGAAGCTTACGCTCTCTATTGCATCGCTGCTCAATTACACAAAGAAGCTTTAGCGATTCTCACCATCTCTGACCATCTCATCAAAGATATGGAAACCACGGCAGAAGAAAGAGAAACTGGCTTCAACCAAATGATTGAAGTCGCCTTGGAGTGTATCAAAGAATAATGTTATTTTGGGTGCTATTCTCTCTTCTTGTCATCGCGATACTCATTTTGATTGTCCTTCTTTTGTGGGACAAGATTTCTCCTGTTTTAGAAAAGCACTTTCAAGATAAGAGAGTGTACCGCATTTTGCGTTATCTTTGTGACGAACAGGATTACCTTCTTCTCAACAATGTCCAAGTGAAACTTCCTCAAGGAAAAGGAATCGTTCACTTTGATCACATCCTTTTTGCCGAAAAATATATCTATGTCATCGACTCCTTTTTTGGGCAAGGAGGATTGTACGGAAATATTCAAGATGTCTCTCTTTTCTTACAACAAGATAACGGAAAGAAGGAACAAATTGAGAATCCTGTGTTAAAAAACGAGCAAAAAGTTGCGGATTTAGGCGAAAAATGCGGATTGAATCCCGAAGATAAGATGATGGTCTCTGTCGTGGTTTATAACGACTCTCTCATCGTGCCTGCCGGGATTGGTATCAAAGAACAAGGAAGTTTCTTCCTCCCTTTGAAAGAATTAGAAAAGACAATCAAGGTCGCCGAAAAAGACAATGTTGAACCCATCAAGAGCGAAAACTCTGAACGCTTATTAGATCACATCAAACAGTGGTCAGATAAGCTTAAGTGGGACGAGAAAAGAAACAAAAGATAAGCAAAGAAAAAGTATTTTGATTGCTTTTTCTTTTTGACCTTGTTACTATTAAACGAATTTATAAATAGAATATATTTTATATTGCTTCAAGATAGTATGGATTTTAAACAAAGATTTCATGAAAGACGCAAGCGCGCCTACCAGCAAGGATTGTGGTTCAATCTCTTATTGCTCTTCCCTCCTGTCGTTTTGACAGCGGCTATCTTTTTGGTGATGTATTATTCTTTCTTCCTCTCCGCTCTGCTCTCCATTCTCATTCTTCCCATGTTCTATACCGTCGATAAAAGACTTCGTCATTCCATCAACGGAATCGGAAATAAAGACTTCTCTTACATGGATGGATATCGCTCCTTCTTCAAAGAGAACAAGATGGGATATTTTGGCATCATCCTCTCTTTCTTCCTCTCGTTAGGAAGTGCGCTTTTGATTTCTTTGATTCTTGCTCCTGCGACTCCTCAAATCATGAATATTTATCCAGATAGCAAGAGCGTGTACGATCACTTTAAGGAATTGCTAAATAACGGTGCTCTCTTGAATGAAATCAGCGATTTCTTAGTCGAGAATGGCGCCTTGATGAGCAAACCTTTGACCATTTTAAACGGTGTGATTTTCTTTGTTCCTATCTTCTTGTTCTTGTTCTATTTCATCAACGAAAATCTCGATCATCACTACATTTCTTCTATCGTTCTTCCTGATTTAGATAAAAATGTTTCCACTTCTCAAGCTCGCGCTTTAGCTAAGGCGAGTTATGGAAGAGGAATCTACGGATATCGTCAGATTCAAAGATGGAAAAACAACTGGCCTTTCTATCTAGCTTTCACCATCATCTATGGTGGTTTAGTATACGCAAACACTCTGATTACTATCGATAACTTCTTCCTCTTACCAATCGTGGTCATGCTTGCCCCCATCGCCGGAATGATGGTAGGAATCTATCTTTCCTATTTTGCTAAGATCAACGAATACGCTGTCATTGAAGAAAGCCAAGATATCTTGCTTAGCACCATTCCAGAATCGATGAGAATCTCTATCCGTCAAACGTATAATTCTCCCATCTATATCCACGGAGAAGAGAGTGCGATTCGCGGACCTTTCATTCCTGAACCAAGTTATTCTCACGCTCAAGAAGAACAAGAAGTCTTCATCTATGAGCCAGATAACGAAAACAAAGAAGAAAAGAAAGAAAGTCCGAAACAAGAAAATATTGGAGGAGTCTATGACTTCTCAAAGACTCAGAAAGGAGAAGATGATAAATGATATCTGTTGGTATTGATATCGGCTCCACAACCATTAAAGCAGTCGTATTAAACGATGACGATCAAGTGATATTTTCCTCCTATGAACGTCATTTTTCTCGTATCAGTGAAAAGTTGGCTCAAGTCCTTGAAAAACTTTCTAATGGACCGTTAAAAGGCATGAAAGAAGTCTCTCTTGCCTTCACCGGTTCTGCGGGTATGGGTATTGCGGAAGGATGCAAATTTCCTTTCTATCAAGAAGTCTACGCCACAAGAGAAACCACAAAGAAGTTTTATCCTAACATCGACTCTATCATCGAATTAGGTGGTGAAGATGCTAAGATTCTTTTCCTCAACAACGGAATCGAAGTCAGAATGAATGGTACTTGTGCCGGTGGTACTGGTGCTTTTATTGACCAGATGGCCTCCTTGCTCAATGTCCCTGTCGAACAAGTCAACGAACTTGCGAAAGCTCATGAGAGAACCTATACGATTGCCTCTCGTTGCGGTGTGTTTGCCAAGAGTGATATTCAACCTCTTCTCAACCAAGGCGCTAAGAAAGAGGATGTCGCAGAATCTATCTTCTTTGCCGTGGTCAATCAAACCATCGCTGGCCTTGCTCAAGGTAGAGAGATTCAAGGCAATGTCATGTATCTTGGTGGACCTCTCACCTTCATGTCTGAGCTTCGCAAAGCCTTCGATACTGCTTTGAAAGTAGAAGGCGTCTTACCGGAGAATTCTCTTTATTTTGTTGCTATCGGTTCTGCCTTGCTCGCTAAGAAAGATGAACCAATCGTCTTAGATAGCATCATGGATAAGGTCGCCTCTTATCGCAACAACGAAAACTTTGCTTATTTGGATCCTTTATTTAAAGACAAAGACGAATATCTCGCCTTCAAAGAGGATCACGACAAAGATAAGGTCGAGATCCTTCCTTTAGAAGAATATGAAGGCCCGTTATATCTGGGTGTGGATTCTGGTTCTACCACCTTAAAAATGGTGGCGGTAGACAAAGATTATCGCATCCGTTACACCGATTATGTTCCTAACAAAGGGGATCCTATCGCCCTTTTGAAAGATATGCTTTTAGATGTCTATCACAAAAAGAATCCGAAAGCTTATATCGCTGGAGCAAGTGCTACAGGATATGGCGAAGATTTAGCACAAAACGCTTTTTCCTTTGACCACGGAATTGTAGAAACAATGGCTCACTTCCAGGCAGCCAAGCACTTCCTTCCCGATGTCGAATTTGTCATCGATATCGGTGGACAAGATATCAAATGCTTCCGTATCAAAAACGGAGTCATCGATGATATCTTCCTCAACGAAGCTTGCTCTTCTGGTTGTGGATCCTTCTTACAGACTTTTGCTACCTCTCTTGGTTATTCCATCAAAGATTTTGCTGCGATGGCTCTAGAGGCAAAAAGACCAGTCAACTTAGGTTCTAGATGTACGGTCTTTATGAACTCTTCTGTCAAACAAGCGCAGAAAGATGGTGCTAGCGTCAATGATATCGCTGCTGGTCTTGCTATCTCTGTTGTAAAAAACGCTCTATATAAAGTCATCCGTTGCTCTTCGAAAGATGAGTTAGGAAAGAAGATTGTTGTTCAGGGTGGAACCTTCTTAAATGACGCGGTTTTACGCGCCTTTGAGAAAGAATTAGATTGCAGAGTCATCCGTTCTAATGTTGCTGGTTTAATGGGTGCTTATGGCGCTGCTTTAGATGCGATGGAACTCGGATTAGAGAAATCTAGTATCTTGAGTGAAGAACAACTCGAAAACTTCCACCGCAAGGTACACTCTTATGTCTGTAACCTTTGTAACAACAAATGCCATCTCACCATCTCTATCTTTGATGATAAGAGAACCTTCATCGGTGGTAATCGTTGTGAAAAGCCGGTGACAAAGAAAGCCAAATCGACTCGTTTAGATATGTACGCTTTCAAGAATCATCTTTTGAGAAGCTACGATCATCAAAGCGAAGAAGAAAGCAAATTCCCTCGTGGAAAGATCGGTTTCCCGATGGGTCTCAACTTCTATGAATTGACTCCTTTCTGGTCTACATTCTTCACCAACCTTGGCTTCCAAGTCGTGCTTTCGGATAAATCCAGCGCCAAATTATATCGCTCTGGTCAAATGACCATCCCTAGCGATACGGTTTGCTATCCTGCAAAATTGATGCACGGACATGTGGTCAATTTGTTAGATAAGGGTGTGAATAATATCTTCTATCCTTGTATGACATGGAACATCAAAGAAAAAGATACCGAGAACCACTACAACTGCCCTGTTGTCGCTTATTATTCTGAGGTCATCAAGGCAAACTGCAAGATGGTTACCGGAAAAGGCGTGAAATACTTTGGCGAATATGTCAATCTCTATGAGAGAAAACATTTTGCACAAAAAGTTCACGAACAATTAGTAGAATATTTCCCGGATATTCAGTTAGAAGAAGTCAAAGTTGCTACAAAGCTTGCTTTTAAAGAATACGATAAATATAAAGAATTGATTCAAAGACATGGTTTAAACATCATCTCTCAAGCTAGAGAAGAAGGAAAGACCATCATCGTTCTTGCTGGTAGACCCTATCACGTCGATCCTCTCATCAATCACGATATCGATAAATTGATCTTACAATATGATTGCGCTATCGTCAGCGAAGATGTCGTGGCAAAATTAGAGAATAATCCAGATCCTAGCAGAGTCTTGAATCAATGGACATATCATTCTCGTATGTATAAAGCCGCCAATTATGTCTCTCGCTATGATGACATGCAACTGGTTCAACTAGTCTCCTTTGGTTGCGGTGTTGACGCTGTCACAGGAGATGAAGTCAGAGATATCTTAGAGAGACATGGTAAGATTTATACCCAAGTCAAGATTGACGAAGTTACCAACTTAGGAACGGTGAAGATTCGTATCCGTTCCTTATTGGAAGCTTTGAGAAAGAAGAGGGCCTTAAAACATGAGTGAAAAAGAAATCAAACTCAAAAGGGATAAGACCGGTAGAATCATCTTCACCAAAAAGATGAAGAAAGAATACACCATTCTTTTCCCGATGATGGCTCCTATCCACTTTGCTATTTTAGGAAAGGTCTTCAATCATTACGGATTTCACGCCGAACTTTTGACAGATACATCCCCTGAGATTGCTCAAACTGGATTAAAATACATTCAAAATGATATGTGTTATCCTGCGATTCTCTCCTGTGGTCAGATGATTCACGCGCTGTTAAATGGTAATTATGACCTTCATAAAACCGCATTGATGATCTCTCAAACTGGTGGTGGATGCCGTGCTTCTAACTACATTAAATTGCTCCGTAAAGGCTTAGAAAAGGCTGGTTTAGGATTTGTTCCTACGGTCTCTTTAAATGTCTCTGGGTTGGAACCTAACCCTGGTGTAGATATCACACTTCCTTTGATTCGTAGAATGTTAGCTGGCGTCATTTATGGCGATATGTTGATGGTCTTAAAGAATCAGGTAGAACCTTATGAAGTTCATAAGGGAGAGAGTGCCGCTTTAGTAAAGAAATGGCAAGATGAGCTTTGTGATCAATTATTGAATCATCACGGCGGATACTCTAACAAGCACATCAAAGCGAATTTAAACGCTATCGTTCAGGATTTTGCTAAGATTGAAAGAGATGGCATCAAACGTGTCAAAGTGGGTGTTGTCGGTGAAATCTATGTCAAATATGCTGCTTTAGGTAACAATAACCTGGAAGACTTCCTTCGTGAACAAGATTGTGAAGTTAACCTTCCTGGTATGATGAACTTCATTCTCTTCAAGATTGATAACCGTTTGATCGATATTGATTTATACGGTGGTCATCGCATCAAGAGAATGGTCATCAACTGGTTATATCGTTACGCTACTAAGATTCAAACCATGTTTAATGAAGCGATTGCGGAAGGGAAAGTCTTCCAAGTTCCCGCTTCTTATCAACATGTCAAAGATTTAGACAAAGGTGTCAATGGCTACGGAAATAGAATGGGTGAGGGATGGCTTCTCACCGGTGAGATGTTAGAACTTGCTGAATCAGGATATGAAAATATCGTCTGTACTCAACCCTTCGGTTGTCTTCCTAACCATATCTCTGGTAAAGGAATGATCCGTAAAGTCAGAGAAAGATTCCCCAACGCCAACATTGTCGCTGTGGATTATGACCCTGGTGCACCTAAAGTCAACCAAGAAAACCGTATCAAATTGATGCTTTCTTTAGGAAAAGAGAACTTAGAAAAACAGTTATCTCAAAAAGAAGAGAAGTAACAACTTGATTAATCAAAAAAAATCGGAAAAAGAAATAGGGCTAATTAATTAGCCCTATTTTAATATATATTTTGCTTCGAAATCTTTGGATAGGTAGAGGAGAGAGATGGCCTTGATATCTTTGAGAGGGAAGTTATCGCTCAATCTTTGAAGAAGATGAAGAGCGCAATCCTTATAATCTTCTAAGGTATAAGCGCTTTGCCAAGCGGGAAGGATCAATTCATCCTTGTAAGAGAAGAGTCCATTTCCTAAATCATGACAATCGATGGTGATAAGAGAAGCATCTGCGATAGTCAATTTGATGTGATAGAGAGAACGGATAAATTTCAATGTGAGGTTGAAGATGACTTCTTTTTCTTTTTGGAAGAGTTTAGCAATCTTCTTTACTTCAGCAGGGTTATCTTTCATCACTTTGATATAAGCTAGAGGAACAAGACAAGCTAAGAGTTGGTCGATCTTGATATTCTCTTTATCAAACAAGAAGGCATCTAGCATGACTAACGCTTTGTTTTTTTCTACGGTAGCATCACTGATGATGTCTTTTGCTAGACCCTGAATCAAACGATCTAAATAAGTGGAGAAATGTTGATATCCGTTGCTAGATTTGTTTTTTCCTTGCGCTTTATAGATGATGGCATTGATGACATAAGAATACAAAGTATAAGCAATATCTGTGGTCAGATCTGCTTGTTCATAGAGATGATTATTCGTTCTATCAAAACGATTGACAATCTTCGAATCTCCTAAATAAAATTCGATATCATTTTCATCGTTAATTTGCTGGATTTGGGAACAAATAGCTTCTTTAGTCATGGTAATATTATAAGCTTTTTTGACAGGCGTTAAAAGGATAGGAATGAAGAAATTCCTATTGCAATTCAGCTTGAAAATAATTTTGTTAGTATTATCATATATGTGTTAATTACAAAGGGGGATTTGAAGATGAAAAAATTAATGGGGAAATTGTTATGTTTGGGTCTATTGTTGTTGCCTTTTTCCTCGTATGGATTAAAAGTTTACTTGGAGGACTGAAAACATGAAATCGATCTCAAAATGGATTTCTGTCATCAGCAAGGCACTGCTTGCAATAAGTTTCACCTTTGTCATGATTCATCAGATTACATCCTACAGCAGCTTTGCCTCCAGGTCAGCTGTTGCTTTTGCCAAAGAAACAAAAGAGCCCCTTGTAGAGCTTAGTTCCTATGATCTTCTGGATATGAAGAGAGCAAAATCCTATTCTCTTCAGCCGATTTTATCAGTAGAAGCAGAGATGGATGGAAAGAGATTCGTCTCTGACTTGACATATCTTCCTTCCGTCTTCCCTCTGGTCTTTGAAAAACAGGAGAATCTTTCTTTACAGGAAGGAGAGGCCTATGTCACATCCGATTGGATCTATCTCCATGGTAAGACAACAGAGGAGGTCAAGGGAAATACGGTTTCCTTCCAAGGGAGAGACATCACCATCAAGGATGTGCTCTCTGTCCGTTCTGAGCTGTCTGAGAAAAAAGATTATTATGAAATCAATCACAAGGAATATTTTCATCAGAAACACCTCCTTCAGGCCTCTCTCTTTCTCGGTCAGAAAGACTTCGATGCCATCTTCCCGGATGCTTATGCAGACTGGTTTGTCATCGAGTTGACTTCCTCCTATGAACTTGAAAGAATTATAAGTGACAATAATATGAAAGTTCTGGGAGAGGTCGCCGCCGAGTATTTGAAGACCATCCCATATTTCTCGGACTTGCAAAATATCAGAAGCTTTCTCCTTCTGCCTGTTGCCATTTCTGTTCTTGCCCTTGTCTTATATATCTATGCCATCCTTAAGGACTTCAAGGAAAAGGAAGAGAAATCTCTGTCAAAAACGTTCCTCTTCAATGCAGGAACCGCTCTCTTCTCCTTCCTGTTCCATCTTGTCTATGATCTGATTCTCAAGGCAGCATTTGCTATCCATATTCTTCCCTTGTCTCTCCTATGGCTGAGTTTGTTTTCTCTCTTTGCTGGTCTTTTCTTCTGTTTGGTTGACCTCATCATCTGGAAGATAAAGCACCCTTCTCCTTACAAAGGCCTTCCTGTCAAGGTGAGAATTCACAAGGAAAAGAAGCAAATAACAAAAAAGTAGCCTAAAACCAAAGATTGTCAGCCCAGAGCGAGCTGACAATTCTTTTATTTTCTCTTGGAAGAGGATTTCTTTTTGGTCTTCTTATAGACCTTCCTGTCTCATGAGACAGGAAGGTGTTCCACCTACATTGTTTTGCTATAAGTTATTCGCATTTAATATGAAAGTTTATAAAGAAATTCCTATTCTTTGATTTATAAAAAACGTTTTGTGAGTAATTGTATTTTAAAAAGATTATTGTTCGATTTTTGTTGTACTGCGTTTGATTTTCTTCCACTTCGGTTTAGAGAAAATACCCGCGATGATACCAGCGCCTTGAATCAACATATAGAAGGGGTAGAAAAGAATAGAGAAGAAGAGAACGGATTTCTTCTTCACCACGATCTTCTTTCTTTCTGTGATGGCACAAAGAAGAGGTTGGAAGAAGAAAGGAATCAGATAAGCAGCACCCGCTGCAATCAATATGATCAATAAGAAAGTAAGGAAATCAAAGCTACAAACACCAGGGATGACAACCGTATTTCCTAATCCGGTATAAATGAGAGTATAGATACAATATAGTGGTAACCATGCGATCGCTAATATCGCACCAGGAATAGCGGCATTATTGGTTCCTTGATCCCAATAAGTTAACTTCATAGAAGCTTTTACTTTAGGATTGAATAAGGTCTTAAAGAATCTTCCGATACAACGGATACCTGTAGTCCAGAAGAGTTTGTTTAATCCGTTACCCATTCTTGTGTTTCTCTTAAACATATCGCCTAAAGAAGTAGGTTGATCTTCATAGACCATCGCTTCAGAGATATATTCGACTTTCTTTCCATCTTTTAAGAGACGATTGAGAGTAAATTCAATGTCATCAGAAGCAGACATCGCATCCCAATCTAGAGCGTATTCTGCTTTGACCATAGAACAACATCCATTCATGACACACCCAGCATGTAACGCACTTCTTGCCGAGCAAGCAAAGCGATTATCACGGATATACCATAACCCTGTCATACAAGAAATGAGGTTATCGGTTAAGTTCTTGCTGTTTTCGTATGTTCTACCAAGTTCAACACCTTCATCTGCGGCATCATTGCAACGAAGCATATAGTTTTCATCTAATTGATTATCAGCATCGATGAAGAGGAAATATTCGTATTTTCCTTCCCCATCTTTCTTCAATTGTTCCATGCCAAGCTTCATACAATAAGAAGCTTTTTGATGCTTGGGGTCATAATCTTCAAATTCGATGGTCCTTGCCCCGTGCTCTCTAGCAATCTTTGCGGTGTTATCACTGCAGTTATGACAGAAGACTACGACGTGTTTCTTCTCTTCAGGGTAGTTGCATTTCAAGGCAGAATCGACGCTATCTGCAATGACATCTTCTTCATTGTGCGCACGGATGATAACCGTAAAATCGTGATATTTTTCCGCCTTCTTATATTTCCTAGGTTTTAGGAAAAAGAGGACTCCAAATAACAATTGTAAGAGGTAGATTAAGACGATGATGCTCAATATGACAATATTGGCCCAAAATAATACAATATTTAACGTTTCCATAATCAATGTTGCTGAATGGTATCTAACTTATCCACAAGAACTAAATTGTGCTTCTTAGCAAATTCTACCGCTAAGAATTCCCCAGCATCACTGGATAATTGCTCTGGGGCATGC
This sequence comes from Bacilli bacterium, assembly GCA_017470005.1. Taxonomy (GTDB): domain Bacteria; phylum Bacillota_I; class Bacilli_A; order RFN20; family CAG-288; genus Enterosoma. The sequence continues at coordinate 15,012 of JAFUFH010000079.1, forward strand.
GCATCGCAACCGATGACACATTTTGCTTTATATTTAGAGACGAGTTGGAAGAATTCATCGGTAGGATATATGTATCTTTTCTTTCTTCCAATCATTCTCTTTCCGGTTCGAATACCTGCCATGTTCACTTCTAAGGGAATATCATGAGCGATACAAGCTTCAATGATTTCTTTGGAGACTTTCTTACAGTCACTATCGAAGTTTTCGATATTTGCCATGAAATAATCGGGGTGAGCAAAGATAGAGAAGAGATGAGAAGAGATTGCCTTTAAAGCTAAATCTTTGTAAAGATAAAGCTGAGAAGGAGAAGTGATATTGGCAAAGCGAGCCACAATATTCTTATCTCTATCAATGGCCATATGATTTCCTAAAATCATATAATCCAAAACATGATTATCTAATAATTCTTTATAGAACGGGAAATAATCCGGGAAAGATTCCGCTTCGAATCCTAAATAGATCTCAATTTGGCCTTTATATTTTTCTTTCAAAGAAGAAATGCTTAAAACATAGTCTTGGAACAGAGAATATTCACCTCTTTTGTAAGGCTCAGAAAAACCAGGCAACATCGCATGGTCGGAAAACCCTAAATAGCGATAGCCGTGTCCAAGTGCTTCTAAAACATAATCTTCATCTTCACCGCTTGCGTGCCCACAGCGAGAAGTATGGGTATGATAATTGGAAAGTAACATAGTGTGTTTATTTTAGTAAATATAAATATATAAAACAAGATAAAAGGGTTTATCTGAGCAAAGCAATAGGTTCCAAAATCAAAAAAGAGCAGGTGTTTTTACCTGCCCTAGTTGTTTTATTCTAATTCGATGGTGGACGGGGGCTTAGAAGTGAAATCATAAAGGACTCTGTTGACTCCTTTCACTTCATTGATGATTCTTTCCATGATGCGAGTCAATAAGTCGTAAGGGAGAGGATAAGGTTTTGCGGTCATGAAGTCATCGGTTTGAACGGCTCTTAAGACAATAGCGTAGTCATAGGTTCTAAAATCCCCCATAACACCGACACTTCTCATATTGCTTAACGCAGCGAAATATTGAGAGATTTCTCTATCGATTCCTGCTTTCTTAATCTCTTCTCTGAAGATATAGTCGGCATCTTGAACAATTTGAATCTTTTCTGGAGTGACATCTCCGATGATACGGATACCAAGTCCAGGACCAGGGAAAGGTTGACGGTAAACAATGCTCTCTGGAAGTCCTAATAAGAGACCGATTTCTCTCACTTCATCCTTGAAGAGATCCTTTAAAGGTTCTACAAGGCCTTTAAATTTCATATTCTTAGGTAAACCACCAACATTGTGGTGAGATTTGATGGTGGCGGAGACACCTAAACCAGATTCGATTCTATCGGGATAGATGGTTCCTTGAGCCAGGAATTCTACATCGCTTAATTTATTGGTTTCATTTTCAAATACTTCAATGAAAGTGGCACCAATAATCTTTCTCTTTCTTTCAGGTTCTGTGACACCCTTTAATTTCTCATAGAATAATTCAGAAGCATCTACTTTGATGAAGTTTAAATCAAAAGAGGAAGAGGCGCCAAATACTCTTTCTACTTCTTCCGCTTCTTTCTTTCTTAAAAGCCCGTGATCGACAAAGACACAATACAAGTTCTTACCGATGGCTTTGGATAAAAGTGCGGCAGCAACGGCGCTATCCACACCGCCAGAGAGACCTAATAACACTTTCTTATCTTTGACCTGTTCTCTGATCTTTTGAACTTGATCTTGAATGAAAGTGTCTCCTTTCCATTCTCCTTTGCAGTGACAAATATCATAGACAAAGTTTTCTAATACTTTCTGTCCTTGGATGGAATGAGTCACTTCCGGATGATATTGGGTTCCATAAATATCTTTTTCCACGCATTCAAAGGCTGCAATAGGGCAATCTTTGGAATAAGCGATGGTACGGAAGGAAGAGGGAAGTTTAGAGATTCTATCGGTGTGAGACATAAAGACTTCGGTCTGTTTGTCCACTCCGTTGAATAAACGAGAAGGAAGAGTAGTTAATTCGGTTCTCCCATACTCACTAACATCCGCGGAGACGACTTCTCCACCGAGTTGATGAGAGATGAGTTGAGCACCATAGCAGATTCCTAAGATTGGTTTTCCAAGAGAATAAATTCTTTCATCCATCTTAGGAGACCCTTCTAAATAAACGCTGTTAGGACCACCTGTGAAGATGATTCCTTTGACACTTTCATCTTTCAGCGTCTCTAAAGATGTCGTATACGGAACCACTTCCGAATAGACATGACACTGACGAATTCTTCTTGCAATTAACTGATTGTACTGACCACCAAAATCGACAACGACGATTTTTTCCTGCGTCATAAGCACACTCCTTGTTCACGGAGCCATTATATAACATTACCTTTGTTTCTTCTACAAAAGGCAAAATGATAGTGCTTTGATTTGTAATAATCTTTCTTATTTAAAGAAAGACATGCTCAAAAAAGGAAGGAAATCCACAATATATCGTGAAGGGAAATGATAAAATAAAAAGGACAAAGCGAGGTACTCCTATGGAAATCAAAGAAGGATATATCGAATGGAAAGAATATAAAACCTATTATCGAATCGTTAATCCTAACGGAAAGAAAATTCCTTTATGTATTCTTCATGGAGGACCAGGAAGCACACATAATTCTTATGAAGTCTTCGATCATGTTGCCTTTGATGATGATCGTCCTATCATCATGTATGATCAATTAGGTTGTGGACTCTCTTCCTTAGAAGGAGAACACAAGACACTATGGAGAAAAGATGTCTGGGTAGAAGAATTAGAAGAATTAAGAAAACAATTACACTTAGAAAAGCTTCATCTAATGGGACACTCTTGGGGAGGAATGTTAGCCATCATCTATCTTTGCGATTATCAACCTCAAGGAATTCAATCTGTCATTCTCTCTTCTACTCTCTCTAGCGCTGCCTTATGGAAGCAAGAGACACATCGTTTGCTCAAACTATTACCTCAAGTATATCAGGATGCAATAGAACTAGGAGAAGCAACACAAGCTTATGATTCCTTAGAATATCAGGAAGCCACAAAGCAATATATGCATAAATTTGTTGGTGGCCCTTGGCCTAAAGATGCTCCAGAATGTTTGACTAGAGCAAAAAAGACAGGAAGAGAAGCTTATGTTGTTGCTTGGGGAGAGAGTGAATTTGCCCCCAGCGGAAATTTAAGAAATTATGATTACACCTCTAAATTGAATCAAATCACTTGTCCTGTATTACTTACTTCTGGTGCTGATGATGAATCCACACCATACCAAAATAAAGTCATGTTTGAACAGATACAGTCAGAAAAGAAATGGATATTATTCCCTAGATCTAGACACATGTCCTACGTAGAAGAACATGACGACTATGTGAAAGAGTTATTATCCTTCCTTCATGACCATGAATGAGGTAATACATGCAAATCAAACACCACTTTTCTCTACCACAAAACACATACGTAACAGAAGATAAAAATTCCATTATTGTAAGCAACCAATATTCTTTGTCATTCTATTCTTGTCAAGGAAAGTTGGAAAGAGAACTTGTTCACTTTTTCCAAACAAAGAATTCTCTATTAAGTCAAGATGAAAGTATTCTGATCACTTGCGATGATAGAACCAAACTTAAGACGATTGACTTGCTCTCTTTAAAAGAATTGAGTGAAGTCACACTTGAACAAAAGACGATCTTTTTTCCACTTGGTTTCACTCTTTGTCAGGATCCCTCTTGCTTCTATATGATCATCGCAAAGACAGATGATTTCTATGAAGCTAAGATGATGAAAGATTTCACTCCAGAACGAGGTACCTACCTTCTTCAAAAAAGAAGAGTGGCTGATTTAGAACTGGTGGAAGAAATCATATTGGACGACTTTTTTATCGATATCAAACGATTCCATAAAGGGTATCTTATGATACGTGGTGATGATTCTCTCTTCTATTTTGATGAAAAAGAAGTTCGTTATTTAGATATTCATTCTAACGATAAGATTCTTATCGATGAGAAATCAGGTAGAATACTGACGATGACCGAATTTGGATATCGTCTCTACGATTCCCATTTCCACGAGATTCAAAAGAGCGATTTTTTATCGGAAGAGACACAAGAAGTCGATTATGAATTATTTTCCTTGTTACAGAATGATGATTTCGAATTTGGGGACCAAAAGTACATGGAAGTCCCAGAAGAATACCTCCAAACAGAGATTTTTATCAATGGAAGGTATCTTGTTTGCGCAATCAATGCTAAACTATCTTATTACTATTCTTTGAGAGTCATTGATGTTCTCACGGGAAAAAGAGTAGCGGAAAAGACTGTTTCTGAGAAAATAGAACAGCTTTATCCCCTAAAAGGCAACAAATTTGCCTTCACAACAAAAGATAACACACACATCATGGAGGTGGTGGAATGAGCGATATTGAAATTTATCAAGAATTACTTCGTAAAACACAAGATTTAAAGATTCAAAAGCCACAAAAGGTCTTTGATATGGCCTCCATCTGCTATCTTTTGGCGGAGAGTCAATGCAGTTCTAATGTTTTAAATGAGTCTTTATTCTATGAGAAACAAGACGAGTGGAAGTCTCTATTTGAAGGATACAAACCTAATGCTATCTTGAAAAATGGTAATTATCAAAAACAGTGGGAAAAGGTTCAAGAACACTTCAAACCAGAACGCAAATCCCCTTATAAAGAGATGGCAAAAGCTATCCTTCACGCCGCTCGTTTCCTCTCTAGATTCGATTTTTTTGAAGCTTTTAGAAAAGAGATGTATTTGATTTGTGTCGATGAGAAGAAAACGATGGAATTCTTTGAAGGATTCCGTCTCTATGCCTCCATCGCTAATATGTATTTTGTTAAAACCTGTACTTTCTTTAATAAAACAGGATTATTTGATGTTCCTGTAGTGAACAAGAAGTGCAAAAACTATCTTTTACCTCTCATTGGAGGAGAAGATGAGAATGAAAAGATTTATCAAAGAATCTTACAAATTTGTAGAGTAAATAAGATCAGCTGTCACGAATTCCAACAAAGGGTAGAAGCATTACATGATTGAACTTTTGAATGTTTGGAAAGATTATTACATCGATAAGCAGCCCTTCCATGCCTTAAAAGGCATCAGTCTTTCCTTTCCTTCCATTCAGTTCGCTTCTATTTTGGGTCCTTCTGGCTGTGGTAAGACCACTCTTTTAAACCTTATCGGTGGATTGGATAGTATTACTAGAGGAAATATCTTAGTCAATCATAGTTCTATCTCTCTGATGAGTGAAGATGAAAGAAATGCTTATCGTAATAACGAAATTGGCTTTATCTTCCAAGATTATTATTTGATTCCTAGATTGAATGTTTTAGATAATGTCGCTCTTGCCTTATCGCTTGGAAATCATAGTGAAAGCGAAAGCAAAAAGAGAGCGTTAGAAGCTTTAAAGCGTGTCGGAATTGAAAATCTAGCTAGAAAGAAAGTGAATCAGCTCTCTGGTGGACAAGCTCAAAGAGTGGCAATCGCAAGAAGTTTAGTCACCGATCCCAAAATCATTTTAGCAGATGAACCTACCGGTGCATTAGATAGTGAAACCTCTAGAAGTATCATGGAGTTGTTAAAAGATATTTCTCGTGAAAGATTGGTCATTATGGTCACCCATAACGAAGAGCTTGCTAAGGAATACTCCACTAGGATTATCCGTATGAAAGACGGAGAAATCGTTCTAGATGAACTTCAAGAAGAAATTGAAGGGAAAGAGATTAAACAACGCCAAGCACATAAGAGTTCTCTATCGTTAAAAATGACGGGTAAGTTAGCAGGAAAGAACCTTGCTTCTCGCAAATGGAAATCCGCTCTCACTGTCGTTGCTAACTCCTTTGGTATGATTGGTATTGCCTTCTTTATGGCAATCAATCATGGTTTTAATGTATATACTAAGAATTTATCTACGGCTACTGCCACCTCTCTTCCTATTGTCATCTCCGCTTATGATAGAAAGAGCAATACAGAAGCTTTTGACAGCAAAAATGCCTCTGTTCCTTATCCTAGTGTTCAAGAGATTTATCCATCGGTAAGTGTTTCCACTTCTTACGCTTATACTTACAATAATTTTTCTCCGAAATATATGTCCTATATCCGCTCATTGATGGATGAAGGAATTGTAAGAGAATACTCTCTATCTTATGGAAACTCTTATTCCTTTAATTTGACAACAACTTTCCCGGATTCTTTGGACGGGAAAGAAGAAGGTGGATTAGAGAAGGTGAAAACCACTCGCACCAGTTATAACTATTATGCAAATCAAGCTGGTCTTCCTTACAACATCTTCCACGTTTTATACGGAGACTTAGACCAGTATGATGTCATTGCAGGCAAATTGCCTCAAAATGAAAACGAATTGGTCTTAGTTGTGAATAAATACAATGCAGTTTCCTTTGATATTTTAAAAGATCTAGGATTCTATCACAGCACAGATACAGAAGAACAAGTCGAAGATAAGAATTTATCCACCAAAGTAAAACCGATTCAATTCTCGGATGTTTTGGGTAAAGAATATAAGATCTTTACAAACGATGAGATGTTCGAGTTTGATAAAAACACGATTACAGAAGATGCAAATGGGTGGGAAAGAGTCATCCCTCGTTATAAGCAAAAAGAATTAACGGATGAGTTTTATCAAGAAAACGGAAGAAAACTCACAATCTCTGCTATTATTCGTCCTAAGATGACCTCTCCATTCACCATTTTAAATCCCGCTTTGTGTTATCTTCCTTCTCTACAAGATATCATGGTACCTCAAAACGCCAATTCTCCTATCACACAAAATATTCATAACAATCTGGTCTTTGGAAGATTTGGAGACAGTAGCACTTCTCAACACGAAGAATTTGTCGAAGAATTAAATCGTGTGTTTGAGCGTTACTCGGAATCCAAATCTAAAATCTTACCTACTGCGGAACTTAATTCGATATTTAGCCGTTATTTCTATTATTATCCTAGCGAGGATTTAGGATATGTATATACAGGATTTAACACTTTCTTCTCTGATGCGAGGTCATTAGGAGCGGAATTGGTATCCGAAGAACTGTTAGGTAAGAATTTATCCGATCAAACGGTATTAGAAGAGATACTTTCTCAATTCTTACAAGATTATCTATTAGACCATGACAAAGCCTATGAAGACATTATCTCTATCATGGCTTATGCTAATGCTTATTCTACCATTCAAAATATCGTTGTCTTCCCCATCGATTTACCTACAAGAGCACTCTTGTTAGATAAACTTCAGGAATTCAATGATATCGATGGTTCTCCTAACCATGCCGCCACGGAAGAAGAGCAGGTTTTCTTCTCTGTTTCTGACGCCAATGAAATGATGGAAGAAGTCGGGGATATGATCGCGATGACTTCTTTGATTCTGCTTATCTTTGCTGTGGTATCTGTTGTGGTTTCCGCTTCGATGACCGCTTTGCTTACCTCTAATAACGTTTTGGAGAGAAAGAAAGAGATTGGTTTGCTTAGATCCTTAGGTTCAAGGCGTATTGATGTTGTGAGATTATTTGAATTTGAATCGATTGCCATCGGCTTCTTCGCTGGGGCTTTTGGTTCTTTAATCACATATATCTTGTGTTTCCCTCTCAACCACGTGATTGATTCTTATTTCCCTTCATACCGTGTTGGTTCGATTTGTAACTTCACATGGTACCATGCGGTTCTTGTCATTTCTGCCTCTATTGTTATCGGCGTTGTTTCCACAATTATCCCCGCCATTAAAGCGGGCAGAGAGAACCCAGTAGATGCATTAAGAAATGAATGATAAGAAAATTTTCTTGTCAGTAAAATAAGTGATAACTATAATATAGATGTTTTGTAGGGGTTTTCACGTGCAAAACAAAGAATTCATACATAGAAAAGAGGTAAAACTATGGGTAGAGCACACGAAGTAAGAGCGAAAAAGATCGCTCAAACCAATGCCGCTAAGTCTGCATTGTACAACAGAGCTAGTAAAGAAATTTATCTTGCAGCTAAGAGTGGTGTTCCTGATCCTAATGATAACCTCGCTTTAAGATCAGCTATTGAAAAATGGAAAGCCCAACATGTCACTCGTGATGTCATCGACAGAGCCATCCAAAAAGCTAAGAGCAAGGATGCCGCCGACTTCATCGCAGGTAGATATGAAGGTTTCGGCCCTGGCGGAGTCGCCGTTGTGGTCGATACATTAAGCGATAACGAAAAGAGAGCTTTCTCTGCCGTTAGAGCTGGTTTCACTCATCATGGTGGAAATGTTGGCAACTCCGGTTGCGCTTCCTTCAATTTCGATAAGAGAGGTGTTGTCTCCTTTGATACGGATAAAGGTGTTGAAGAAGTCGAAGAAGCCTTGATCATGAGCGAAGTTGACGTTCTCAGCGTCGATAAGGATGAGAATAACATCGAAGTCATCTGTACTCCTGAAGCATTCGAACAATGCAAACAGGTCTTACAAGGAGACCTTGGCATTGAAGAATTCACTGAAGCAGAAGTCACTCTTGTTCCCCAAGCTTTAGTCAATCTCAACGATGAAGACAAAGCCAAGGTTCAGAATTTGATTGATGCCTTAGACGAATTAGAAGATGTCCAGGCTGTCTATCACAACGCAAATTTAGACTAAGAAAAATGGACTTTAACGAAATGAGACTTCTCAAAGTAGTTAAAGTCTTTTCTTTTCTGTGGTAAAATACCTCATATGGAAAAATTAAAACAAAGATTTCAACAATTCAGCGTTGCCGATTGGGTCACATTCGCCTTCATGACTTTAGTGATGGCATTTGGGCTTTATATGTCTATTTCTATGAGCGTGAAGCTTGCTCAAGGAATCACACTCTTTGGAGACTCTTCTGTTTATGATAATACAGCGATTGAAAGAGATGGACCAACAGGGGCAGATATCTCTGTCTTAGTCTTATATTGGGTTCTTTCTGTCGCTATGATTGCCTTATTTGTTTACTTCACCTTCTTTAAGAAAGTTGGAGAAGAAAAGAAAGTAACACAAAAAAGAATTGAGGATGGTCGCACTGTGATCATCAAAGAAAAAGAAAATGACCATAACTGATTTGATTCAAGACATTCATCTATTGATGGAATGTGAGATTGTCCGATTCACTTTAGAAGGGGATACCCTCACTCTTTTGGTTGTTGGAGATAATGAAGAAGATCATGATCATGAACACGAAGAAGAGGAAGAAGAACATTCTTGTTGTGAAGGATTGAATGGTCATCTTTTCAGTCTAGTCTTTGAAGAAGTGAAGAATTATGTCTTCCAAGGACAAGAGTGCGATAATTATCGAACGCTATCTGTCAAAGATGATTTTGGGCACTTGCGCTTAGAATTAGAAGGTTCTAGCTTTGAAGATGATGGCTCTGATATCGTCATCGAATTCGATTACGAAACCTACAGCGTGACGGATGAAGGCGAGATCGAAAGTCCAGACGCTTAAGAGACAAACGAAAAACTAGAGTATTACAAGTAAGCTTGCGTAACTCTAGTTTTTTAAATTAATCGCGATTATCGATATTATCTTCGTCAACATCATCGTCGCCGTTTTGATGATGGCTGGCGGTGACTTTTTCTCTGATTTCCGTCAATGCTTTGTAGACTTCTTCGTTGCTAGCATTGGGGTGTTCTTGAACATATTCGTCAAACTGAGAAATGATATCTCCCATGTAAGGTTCTTCATAGGTTTCACGATATTCTTGTTCTTCTTCCTCGTGATCGTGCTCATCCTCTGCTTTGACGGTGTTGTCATCGTTCATATATTCCGGATAGCTTTCATCGATATCTAAATATTCGTGGATAGGATCAAAATAAGTGAACAAAATGCGTTTGTGAATCGCAACATCTTTGAGACTGTCTTTGATGATAGCGGCGATTTCTTCTTCCTTATACATGAATTCTTCAGGAGCTTCCACCTTGATATTTAAACGGAAGGATGTTTGCTCGAATCCGTCGTGAATGATGAAAGATTCCGGTGCGAAGAACTCTAATTCGTTCTCTTCGATGCCATAAGCATCCACTAATTTTCTATGCAAAGGTTTGGTGCGTCTGATGGCCTCATAATAATCCATGCCGAGAATTGATACAGTAATCATAATATGCCTCCTTTAAATGGCTTCACTTCCAGGGTCGACGTCAATGCTGATATCGACATCCTTATTGGCTAAACGTAAGACTTTGATGCCAGAGAGAAGCTCGGAAGCTTCTTTTTGGTTTTTATATTTTAATAATATTGTTCGATAATATCTACCATTGATGTGAGCAATGTAAGGAATTGTTGGGCCATAGAGGTTAAATTTCCTTCCTTTGATGTTTTCCATAAGGTAATCCTTCACCTTTAAAGCCACATCTTCCACTCTCTTTTGTTCCATTCCTTTGATGATGATATTGGTAAGGAAGGTGTATGGTGGATATTGATATTTCCTTCTTTCTTCCATTTCTAAAGAATAGAAGGTTTCATAATCTTGTTTGGCAGCTAATTGTATCACAATATTATCGGGAACATAGGTTTGAAGCAACACTCTTCCTTTCACTTTTCCTCTCCCCGCTCTTCCTACAAACTGAGAGATGAGATTAAATGTTTCTTCATTAGCAAGATACGTAGGTAATTTCAAACAACAATCTGCATCTAACATAGCAGCAAGAGTCACTTTAGGGAAGTCGTGACCTTTGGCGATCACTTCTGTTCCTACCACGATATCAAATTCTCCATGAGCAAAAGCTTCTAATGTCTCGTGTCTGACATTATTTGAAGCGATATCGCTATCTAAACGAGCGATTCTAGCTTTTGGGAAAAGCATCTTTAAATCTTCTAACGCTCTCTCTGTTCCAAAACCTAAAGAAGTGAAATCATTTCCTTTGCAGGTAGGGCATTGATAAGCGATAGTAGATACTCTGTATCCACAATGGTGGCAACGCAAAGAATCATCTCTTTTATGATGGCTTAGAGGAATATTGCAATTGGGACAGATGACTGCTTTTTGGCAATTTCTACAATAATAGATAGGAGAATAACCTCTACGATTGATTAAGATGAGAGCTTGTTGATGGGCTTCTAATGTTTTCGCAATCTCATCGATGAGAGTTTTAGAATAGAAAGAAGACACTTTTGGATCAAAGATAGAAGAATCATTCATATCCACAAAGAGAATCTCTTTATCTTGATTGGGAGCAATTCTTTGCTTCATATAAAGAGGATGATAGACATTCTTCATCGCTCTTGCTTTATCGATGACTCTAGGGGTAGCGGAACCTAATAAGATTTTACAATCACTCAATTCACTTCTCATCAAAGCGACTTGAATCGCATCATAATAAGGAGTGGAATCCTGTTTATAAGTAGAAGCGTGCTCTTCATCAATGATGATAAGTCCAAGGTTTTGAATAGGAGCAAAGATTGCACTTCTGGTTCCTAAAACGACCAAGCTTTCTCCACTATGAATCCTTTGATATTCGTCATATTTTCTCGCGTCAGAGAGAGAAGAATTCAAAATAGAAATGGTATCTTTAAAGTGAGACGCAAAAAGAATAGACATTCTATCCGTTAAAGCAATCTCAGGAATTAAAACCAAAACGCCTTTTCCTTGTTTCAGGAATTCTTCGGCCAAAGAAATATAAACTTCGGTCTTACCAGACCCAGTGACGCCTTGTAATAAGTAGACTTTTTGTTCTCCTTGAAGCACACCATCTTTGGCTTCTTGTTGTTCTTTGGTTAAATCGACAGGAATAAGCTTTTTCACTTCTAATTCTGGGATGCGAGAAACAGGGATTTCTCTCACTTCTAAGGCTTTCTTTTCTAAAAGAGAAGCGAGTGCTTTTTTGGCTGTGATCTTCCCATATCGGATTCCATCGTCTTCTTGAGATACTTTTTGATAAAGTTCTCTTTCGTTTTTAGAGAGAGTGTTTATATCAAAAGGTAGGGAGAAAACAAAGTCGACAAATTTTCCCTGTGCTTTGTTTAAAGCGGAATTCTTTGGCTTTAAAGAAGGAGGAAGCATCGCGGATAGCACTTTGATTAAATCACATTGATAATAAGAGGCGATTCTTTTGGCAAGCTCTAAGCCTTCTTCATCTAATAAAGGAGTGGAATCAATCTTAGAAAGAATCTTGCTTAATTTCATTCCTTGTTGGGCTTGGTATTCTTCTAAGCTCATCTCAATTTTTACGGGTTTCTCCACAATAAAAGCGACCGTTTCCTTCGAAGAACCAAAAGAAACGAGCACTCTCATTCCTTGTTGAAGAGAGTCATCTTCACTGTAATAAGAGAAAGGACGGTCTAGAGCAACTACCGCTCTACCAATCAAAACCTTAACGAGATAAAACATAAGAATATTTTACCTTATTTATATGTGTCGTTTGTTATTTCTTTTAATTTGATCAATCTTTTGTGAAAAGAAGGTAAGAAGTGGTTCAGATAAGTTCTTTTTTTCTATCGCATAAACTCTTTTATCTATATCAGGATATAGAAGAAGAATCTCATCTTTGGTTTCTAAAGCGTAATAGAACTGAGAATAATAACAGATTCTTTCTCCTTCTTGTCCTTCATTAGAGATGATCTTATCTTGATAGACAGTGAATTCTTCATTCTCATTCTTTTTCATCATGAGAAGAGGATAAACAAAGATTTGAAGAAGACAAAGAAGAGCGGAAAGAATCAATAAAAGAAGGAAAGTGTAGAAATATAAGGCTTGGAAGGGTTGGAAAGAAAGAATGACTAATCCCATCGCACAAAGGAATATCACAAAAGCAAAGACGATGAATCTTGTTTTCGATAAGAATAGATTTAGGCGGAATAAAGAAAGATAATCGATCTTGCTTTTTTCGGTTTTTAGAAGGAATGAACCTTCCTCAAAAGAATCGCTGAAATCTACTTTATCTACTTTCCAAGCTTCGCTCTTAGATTCCTTGATGAAACGGACGATGAGAAGGAATACCCAAAGGAACAAGAAAACCACAAAAGCGATGAAGGAAATCATATTCCAAGTCATGTAAGCACTGTTATAATGATAAACCACTTTTTCACCGCTGGTATCAGTTGTTCTTGTGGATAACAATAGGATGAAAGAAACGATGGTAGAAATTAGAGCAATCAAAATCAAGATGAGAGAAGAGAAGATAGCTTTTTGAAATGGTCTATTTTTATAATTCATGTTGGTTCAAATAATCCTGTATGACTTCTTTGAGTTTTTGGATGGTTTCTTCTTTATCTACTCTTGTGTTTAAACTGAGGAAAGAAGTGACACCCATCTCTTGTAATCCTTCTTTACTATTTTCTTCGATTTTTCCACCAATAGCAAGAACAGGCACTCTTTTTTCTTTGCATTTTTTAGCTAGGATAGAAATACATTTATTCTTTAAGGTAGTGGAATCTATTTTTCCTTCTCCGGTGATGACAAGGTCCGTATCTTTTAATTGAGAATCGATATCTAATAATTTAAATAATTCTTCTCCACCACTTTTCATTTCTGCTTTGCAGAAGAAAAGCAAAGAAGCTCCGATTCCTCCTCCTGCTCCCGCTCCCGGTAGAGAAGAAACATCGATATGATATTTCTTCTGGATGAGAGCATTGAGATGACACATATTCTTTTCTAAAAGAACTAGATCTTCCTTGCTAGCTCCTTTTTGAGGACCATAAGTATAAGTAGCACCATTTTCCCCTAAGAGCGGATTATTCACATCCGCGTATATCTCAAAATGAGATTCTAATATTCTAGAATCTAATACGGAGATATCGATATCTTCGATCTCATTTAAATTTCCACCAGTAGGAATAAAAGCTTGATGAGAATGATTCAAGAATCTTACTCCCAAGGCGCAAGCAAGCCCCGCTCCAAAATCATTGGTAGAAGTTCCTCCAATTGTGATGATAAAAGAACGAATACCTTGGTCGAGAGCATCTTGAATCATTTCTCCGATTCCATAAGAGGTAGTGATCAACGGATTCTTTCTCTCTTTTACATCCACAAGTGAGCAACATTGAGCGGATTCTATGATGGCTTGATGAGAAGAAGAAATAAGATATCTTCTCTTTATCTTCTCCTTTAGGAAAGAAGAAGTGATCACACAAGATTTTGATCTTACTTTTTCCTTTAAAGATAACTCTAAAGCATCTAAAAAGCCTTCTCCTCCATCCGAAAAAGGGAAACAAGAGACAGCGAAGTCGGGATGAGATTCTAAGATAGCCTCTTTAAGAGTAGAACAAACATCTACGCTAGAGAGACTTCCTTTGAATGAGTCAGAGATAATCAGTATTTTCATTTGATAAAATGCTTAACATTTGCCTCGTTTTTTGCTATTTTATCCTAGCACAAATCATATTAGGAGGAAAATCGTTTCGTGAAAAAAGAAACATTGATTCAATCAATTGTTTACATCGTAATCGGTGTATTACTTTGTTTATCTGTCATCAATTTCAATGAGATGATGGGATGGATGATTGGCTTATCTCTACTTATCGCTGGAGTCTTGCTGATCCTTATCTCTGCTGTCAGCATGAAGAGCTTGTTGACCATCAACGGTCTTGCAGGTTCTCTCTTAGTCGCATTCGGATTACTCTTTATCCCGAACTGCGTCCCTGGTGTTGGCCTTGCCTATGACCTCATCATCGCCTTGATTATGATGACTCTTGGAACCTTGTTCTTAGTGGAAGCCTTCATCGGTATCTTCAATAAGAGACCTATGGTTGGAACTGTTGTTCTCTTCTTGTTCGGAGCCGCTTTCTTCACTGTTGGCATGTTGCTCTGGTTCCTTCCCGAATTCCGCAGATTTGCAGGATTGATGTTAGGTATCTTCTTGATTGTCTACGGTATCTTGATCATCATCTCTGCCGCTACCAAGAGAGACTTCATCATCGTCGAAGTCAAAAAGAACAAAAAATAAGAAACAATTTATTGATTTATGCAATTGCTCGGCTTGAAAACCGAGCTTTTTCTTTTCAAAACAATTATTATTAAGAAAAGAAAAACATTATAATGAGAAAGAATTCTTTGCTATGGAATACCAACACATCACACACGAATCGTTAAAACCATTTGTTCCCGAAGGAGCTAGAATCTTGATTCTAGGTTCTTTTCCTTCTATTGCTACAAGAGCAGCTGGGTTTTATTATGCGCATAAATCCAATCGTTTTTGGAAAGTTTTGGCCGCTATCTTTGATGAGAAAGAACTCACATCCATCCAAGAAAAGAAAGACTTCTTAACTCGACATAAGATCGCTCTTTATGACACCATTGAAGCGTGTGATATCCAAGCTTCTAGCGATGCTTCTATCAAGAATGTCATCAGCACAAAAGAAACGATAGAAGAGATCAAAAGAAAAGAAAGAATCTCTTATGTCTTTACAACAGGTTCTACTTCTAGCAAGTTATATCAGAAATATATTGGGAAAGATAATATCCCTCTCCTTTCCCCTTCTGCGGCTAATGCAGCGACTTCTTTTGAGAAATTAAAAGAGAATTATTCAAAGATTGTTTGCAAGCTGAATGAATTAATTGAATAATCTTATTCAAAATGATATGATTTTACTCACGTGGGGCCATAGCTCAGTTGGGAGAGCGCATCGTTCGCAACGATGAGGTCGCGAGTTCGATCCTCGTTGGCTCCACCAGTATAGTAGAATTGTCGTTGTCCAAAGTCATTTATCCGACTTTGTATAAAAGATTTATCTAATATAGATTAGGCCTCTTCGAAGGTCTTTTTTGTTGGAAAAATGCTATTTTAATAGGAATTTAAGTTGGAAAAATGCAAATATCAAGTAAATTTAGGTTGGAAAAATGCAAATAATGTTATAATATTCATGATGGAGGTGTTGATATGCTCTTTCGAAAGATAACTGAAGACATCCAAAAATGGTACTTGAATAGTTCGACAGGACTATTGATTGATGGTGCTAGACAAATCGGAAAGACCACGATTATCGAAGACTTTTTATCCAGTAATAATATTGATTTCATTGAACTTAATTTACTAGAAAACAAACTTGCTTTAGACGCTTTTAATTCCTCCACTAACGAAAAAGAATTAATGCTTCGTATATCTGCATTGGCCAATAAAAATATTGTTGAAAGTAAAACAGTCATTTTTATTGATGAGATACAAGAGGCAAAGGATGCCATTACTCCAATTAAATTCTTAGTACAGAAAGCGCCTTGCAAGTTCATTTTTTCAGGCTCATTATTAGGGGTGAAAATGAAAGACGTTTTATCTGTTCCCGTCGGTTTCTTGACTGTGTTGCCAATGTATCCGATGGACTTTTGGGAATTTTGCAAGGCAGTCGGTGTTTCGGACAAAACCTTTTCCTATTTAAATGACTGCTTTCAGAACAAAACTAAAGTTGATGAAATCATTCATAGGCAAATGATGAATTTGTTTAATACTTATATTGTTGTGGGTGGTATGCCGAAGGCAGTATCGGATTTTGTGAAAACAAATGATATGACTAAGGTTAACCAAGTCCTGGCAAGTATTGATTATGGTTATCGTCAAGATATCACTAAATATCAGAAGAACAGTAAATTATTGATTCAGGAAATTTATGATTTGATACCAAGTGAGTTAAATTCTCAGAATAAGAGGTTTATTTTAAAGAGTCTGAATCAAAAAGCTAGATTCTATCAATATGAAACTTCATTTACATGGCTAAAAAATAGTGGAGTAGGATTGTTTGTCCATAATGTCGATAATCCTGTATATCCGCTTTTGGCAAGTAAAGAAAGGACATTGTTTAAGTTATTTCTGTGTGATGTAGGTTTACTGACTTATAAACTCTTCAACGGCAATCAAACTGCTATTCTGAATGGTGGTTCAAATCTCAATTTTGGTGCTGTTTATGAAGCAGTAGTCGCACAAGAATTAACAGCTCATGGTTTTGATTTGTACTACAACAGTGATAAGAAAAGGGGTGAAATTGATTTTCTGATTGAAGAAGGAAATGGTGTTATTCCTTTAGAAGTAAAAAGTGGTAAGGACTATAAAAGACACTCGGCATTATCGCAATTGATGTCCAATCAAGAGTTCGATTACCCATTAGGCATTGTTTTGTGCAACGGCAATATCGAGAATGAAGATAGAACTCTTTATCTGCCTGTGTATATGATTGGATTCTTACAAAATGTCCAGAATAATAAGCCAAATATAGTCAAATTGGATATTACCAGTTTGATCTAGTTACCGGTTGAATCCTGGTTGGCTCCACCATGATAGAACAAAATGTTGCTGGGCAAAGTCATTTATCCTAAATTGGACAAAACGACTTATCCAGCATAGATTAGGCCTCTTCGGAGGTCTTTTTGTGGCACATTTGTGACAACTGGTATGGTAATATAATATTGACAAAGGAGAGCTTGAAGCATGAAAGAAGATTTATTTAAAGGTTTAACTGACGAACAAATTGCAAAAGTAAAAGCTTGCAAAAATAGTGATGAGCTTTTAATCCTTGCTAAAAAAGAAGGTATTGAATTAACTGATGAACAACTCACCGCGATCAGTGGTGGCGGAGCTTGTAGCGTTGTTTCTGATATTGGAGATAAAATCAATCCGTTTGATTGCCCCAAATGTGGCGCTAATGGTCCAAAAAAAGATGGTGATAAACGCACTTGCAAAAAGTGTGGCCATGTGTGGTATGTAGACGATAGTTACCTCCCACATTAAGCATTGTTAAACGTATGATTATAGCCGAGTGAAATATCTCGGTTTTTTCTTATTCCCGAACAAGGAAAAACACGACAAAATATGGATAGGTAAATTTAGGCAAAAGTGGATGGATGAGTTTGTATAACTATAGCAATGTCGCTGTCATAAGCCATTTATCCGGCTTTTTAAAAAATTTATCTAATATAGATTAGGCCTCCTCGGAGTTCTTTTTTGTGGCACTTTTGTGACAAATGGTATGGTAATATAATGTTGATAAAGGAGAGCTTAAAGTATGAAGGAAGATTTGTTAAAAGGCTTAACGGAAGAGCAAATTGCAAAAGTAAAAGCTTGCAAAAACCACGAGGAGCTTTTAATCCTTGCTAAAAAAGAAGGTATTGAACTTAGCGATGAACAATTAGAAACCGTTAGTGGTGGCGGAGCTTGTAGCGTTGTTTCTGATATTGGAGATAAAATCAATCCGTTTGATTGCCCCAAATGTGGCAAAAACCGTCCTATAAAAGACGGCAATAAGTACACATGCGAGAAGTGTGGCTACACATGGACATATAATAATTCTCCAGTGTAAAATGATTAAGTAGTCAATCATGACCGAGTGTAAAAGCTCGGTTTTTCTGTGTGATAGGCATGTCACGTGCCTGCGGTGAAAGTCCGTCGCTGGGTGAACCCACATGAAACCCCAGCATATACAGCCAAATCCAACCTTACTCGGGCAACCGAGGCGGGGAAAGAAGGAAGAGGCAAAACCGAGACCT
>JAFUFH010000037.1 GCA_017470005.1 Bacilli bacterium
GATGCTGATACCTGCCTTGTCTATCTCTTCCCGGATTTTGATGTATTTGCTTTGGCTCATTCTGAAAAAGCCTCCTTGTGCCCAATATCTTAGGCATCCGGAGGCTTGTTTTGTAGAACGCTTAATTAGTAACGCTTACGTTAAACCTTCTACTTTAAACCCTTTTTTATGACAAAACAAAACCAAAAAAATGAATTTGACCCATTCTAAAAAATTACATAGCTTTATTCTTATCCGCAAAAACCAAGCTAATTTGTTCTTGAGATTTAATTATAAAATGGGCTTATATTATATATATTTTTATAAATAGATATATTTCTTTTAATTTATCAAAAAAATAACTATAATAAACAAGGTCATTTATTAAAGGAGATTATTAAACATGGCTAAAATTGTTAATGTTCACGGTCGTGAAGTCCTTGATTCCCGTGGTAATCCTACTGTTGAAGTAGAAGTTTTACTCGACAACGGAATCAAAGCCAGCGCTATTGTTCCTAGTGGTGCTTCTACTGGTGAAAGTGAAGCTTTGGAATTAAGAGATGGCGACAAAAAGAGATATGGTGGCAAAGGTGTCCTTAAGGCAGTTGAAAATGTCAATAAGGAACTCGCTCCTGTTGTCATCGGCATGGAAGTTACTGATCAAGTCGGTATCGATAATGCAATGTTAAAGAAGGATGGCACTCCTTTCAAGAAGAATCTTGGTGCCAACGCTATCTTAGGTGTCTCTCTCGCTGTTGCTAAAGCTGCTGCTGCAAGTTTAGGACTTCCTTTATATCGTTACATCGGCGGAACCAATGGTAAAGTCTTACCTACTCCCTGTATGAACGTTATCAACGGTGGTGCTCACGCTCAGTCCACTGTTGACTTCCAAGAATTCTTCATCATCCCTGCCGGCTTCGAAACTTTCAGAGAAGCTTTAAGAGCTGGTGTTGAAACTTTCCACGCCTTACAAAAAGTTGTCAAAGAAAAAGGCTATGAAACTGGTGTCGGTGATGAGGGTGGTTTTGCTCCTTCCTGCAAGAAGGGTAACGAAGAACCTCTCGCTTTAATCGCTGAAGCCGTTGAAAAAGCTGGCTACAAGCTTGGCGAACAAATCTTCTTAGGTATGGACGTTGCTTCTTCTGAATTCTATGATGCCGCCACCGGAAAGTACACTCTTTCCAAGTCTGGTGAAGGCACCTACACTTCTGAAGAATTCATCGCTTACCTCGAAAAATTGGTCAAGGATTATCCTTCCATCATCACTATTGAAGATGGTCTTGCTGAATCCGATTGGGAAGGCTGGGCTAAGCTCACCGAAAGACTTGGTAAGAAGATTCAATTAGTTGGCGACGATCTCTTCGTCACCAACCCCGCTTTCGTCAAGAAGGGTATCACTTCTCACGTTGCTAACTCTGTCCTCATCAAGGTCAATCAAATCGGTTCCTTAACTGAAACCTTAGATGCTATCCGTTTGGCTCAAACCAATGGCTACACCTGCATGGTCTCTCACAGATCTGGTGAAACCGAAGATACCACCATCGCTGATTTAGCTGTCGCTGTCAACGCTGGCCAAATCAAGACTGGTTCTGCTTCTAGAACCGATCGTATGGCCAAATACAATCAACTCCTTCGTATTGAAGAAGAACTCGGCGATGAAGCTGAATATTTAGGTCTCAGAGCTTTCGCTAACAGAAAGTTCTAAGTTCTTTTTCCAAAAATAAAACGGCTATTGTTATCCTAAGAGGGTAGCAATAGCCTTTTCTTATATTTTAATAATGGCTAGATCAGCGAATTTAAATTGCATTATTTTATAACTAATATAGAAGGATTAGTTGCCTAAAAATAGAAAGTGATTTATCTAATATAACTATCGTTAGTTGTTCCTGACATTGTTTAAGGTGTTTTTATATATATCAAGTGTAGAAACAATGCTATCCTTCTTTTTCTGTTTTCTTTTCTTCTGTAATAACAGGAGTTAAACCAACGGCATCCGTGATAGGTAAAGAGATTAGAATTCCTTGGCCTTGTGTTCCAATGCCTGCTTCTTCATAAATAGCTTTCATCACGCGGTCTTTTACTTCTTTTTGCACCACAATAAAGACGATTTCTTTTTCGGGTTGAACGACAATACCATAATGCTTTGCTAGCTCTGGATTTCCCGTACCTCTTGCTACAGAGATGGTTCCTCCTCTCGCTCCACTTTTATTGGCAGCATTCATAACGAGGTCTGTTGCACCCTTGTTGACGATGGTAACGATCAATTCATATTGTTGATTATTTTCCATGATTCTCACCTCGAATTTCTCTATTGTGGTCAGCTAAGAACTTATAGACACTGATTCCTCCTACCGAATCGATAGGACAGGCAAAGGCGATACCTTTGCTTGTTTTAGAGATCTTAAATCTCTCACTTGCTATCTTCTTCAATTTCTCCATATCATCTTTTCGAACAATAGAGATTAGAATCTCTTTTTTGGTGTTCTCAGGACCGATGATAGAAAGAATCTCTTGAGGAGGTTGAGAATGAGCATATAAGACCATCGTCACGGCAACTCCCGCTTCCTCATAAGCGTGAATATAGTAATTTGCTTGTTCACGATTGATGATAGTAAAGAAGGCATAAAGAGGTTGTAACTTCTCTCTTTGCTCGAATGGCTTGATCTCCGCTTGAGGAATCTCATGATCGTTCTTTTTTAGATTTCTTTTAAATATTGGCATATTACATAGCCTCCTCTAAAGGGAGATGGATGATTTGATCATCATCCGGCTCAAGGATAGAAGAGAGGGCTCTCTGATAAGCGATCGCCGTCTTAATCTTAGCAAATAAACCAACACTCTCCACAGCGATGATAGGCATGATAGACATGATACCGACAATACCAAAACCATTTCTCATAATCTGAGTTCCTATCTCTAAAGCGGACATTCCTTCTGTGATTCTAGAAGAAGTGAAAGCAATAAACAAAGGCAAGAAGAAACAAGAAGCCATAGTACCTGTGGCAACACCCGCTGCATCAATAGCAATACCTACATAAATTTCAGGTACTAAGAAAGATAACCCAATCGCTAAGATAAAGAGAGGGGCCACAAAGTAAATAATATCTATATTATGAATAGAACGAATGATGTTAAAGACAATCGCTAAAGCTGTTGCTGCTCCTAAAGAAACAAAGATCAAAGGTTGACTGATAACACCGTGAGAAACTTCAGAAACATTGTTAGCTAAAACTTTGACAGCGGGTTCCGCTAACATAGAGATAAATCCTAATAAAACCCCCACCAATAAGAATAACCAAAGATAAGAAGTGGCTCCATCATGAGAGGCAAACCAATTGCCAAATCCAGAAGCGACAGGAATAAACCCACTCTCTGCTCCCATCAAGAATAAGACAAGACCAACATAGGTATAAGCAAAACCTAAGATGATAGAGAGTAATGCCTTTCCTTTCACTTTGAGGAAGAAATTATAAACGACAAAGAATAAAGCGATAGGAAGCATAGAGATAGCGACATTCAAAAGAGAATCTAAAAAACTCTCTAAATAAATGATTCCCACTTCGGAATAAGATCCCACTTGAGCAAACATCACACCATGAGTGACTTTATCGGCCAAATTGAGTTTGATATTTTCGATTCCACCAATATTTTTCAAAATGAGATTGAACACCATGACCGATAACACGGTTCCTAAAGAACAGAGACCGGAATAACCAAAGGAAGAATCTTCCGCGTTCTTTCCACCTAAGACAGAGGAAACAGAAACGCCTAAAGCGATGATGAAAGGAACCGTGACTACACCCGTAGTCACACCCCCTGCATCAAAAACAATGGCAAAGAAATCTCCATCCGCCATACAAGCGAGAGCAAACACCAATCCATATCCCATAGCCAACCAATACTTGAGAGGTTTGTTCAAGATGACACGGATGAGAGCAACAGCTAAGAAGATTCCAACACCGACAGAAGCAATGACAATCAATAACCAATCCGGACCATTTGGAGAGATTCTTTGAGCAAGAACGCTCAAATCTGGTTCCGCTAAAGTCGCTAAAACACCCAACAATAATCCGATGAAGACAAGTAAAACAATGGCTTTTCGTTTTGTGAGAGTCGTACCGACATATTGACCGATTTTAGCGATACTCTTTTCTGCGCCGATACTGAATAAGGCGGTACCCAAAATCAATGGAAGAATAGAAATGAGAAGTGTGGTCAAAATAGGACCAAACTTATCTCCATTTTCTTCCAATGAAAAAGAAGGGATGATGAAATTAAGAGCGGCTATAACAAAGACAACGGGCAAAATTGCAAAACACGCTTCTTTGAATTTGACAAGAAACTCTTTCCCCATAATTCCTTCCTTTTTGAAAATTAAAATTAAGATCTAGCTTGATATAAAGGTTTATTGCTATTGCCAGCATTCTCCTGAGGAGGACAGATACGGCTCATAACAAAGAACACTCTCATCAACACACAGACAGCGACAGCAACGATAGAGTAAGTGGCATTGAAGAAACCAATCACCATACCGATGATAGCGGGAGTGAGAGAGAACAGGACCGCTTCGGTGAGAGATTGATACCACTTGGTATCGCGATATAAAGAGACTTTTCTTCTATTGATAATAATCAAAGCCACCGTAGCGACTAAGATAGAACCCGTCACAGCGATGCTGACAAATAAGACATTGAACCAGACAGACTTCAAATAAGCAGGTCTACCGGCTTCATGAGCGAATTTGTGGAAATTCTCTTTGTAAGCGACATCAATTTCTTTGGTGCCGTTTTCGGTGAGATAATTGTACAAAGAGGTACCAGGTTCACAATCTTTTCCGTTGAATCCACAGCGGATATCACCAGAATAAGCGCCAGAATATTGGGTGTTATTTCTAGAACTCTTCAAAGGATAAACGGCTAAATTGATGAAGTCTTTACCAAAGATAGCATAAGAGTGAGGGAAGTTGACGCTCTTCTTATCCGCGCCGATATTGAAGATGACACTGTAGGTGAAGTTAGCGATATACTGAGCGGCTTTATCATCGGTAGAAGAGAGAGCGGGGAAGAAATAGACTTGTAAATAAGTGTTTCTTCCGATGTCTTCATAGACCACAGAAGAAGGAGTAGAAGTAGTGGACATATCACTCTTATCAATCACATTGGTGGTTTCCACACCGATGCTATCGTAATAATAATCATATTGTTTCGAAGTGATTCTATCGTTAGGAATAGCAGGGCTTGCAATGCCAGCAAGATCGTTGTAATTTCCCTTAAATAAGGCTTTGGTGTTCACGCCACGATATTCTTCATCATAAGAGAATTCTTCCGGTAAAGAATAATCCTTTTCCGCAAAGTTCATATCTAAGTAATAACCTTTGCCGTCCTTTTGAACAAGGATAGAGGATTTGAAGTAATCCTCTTTCATCATATAGCGGATACCTTTATCGATCTCTTGATTGCCGTTAGCTAAGAATAAAGCAGCACAATCGGCGGTATATCCTTTAGAGAGAGTAGGAATCCAAGGTAAGAAGAGAGCGAGAACAAAAATGATAGCAGGAATAAACCATTTGCTAGAACGAGCATCGATGACAGCTTGGTTGCTGAATAAAGTTTTTAAGATATTGAGTAATTTTTTCATGTTAACAAACCCTTATAAATATATTTATTTATAGCAAGTTAATATTATGAACGATAAAGCCAATTTTATCAACCTTTATTTCTCGATAAGATAGGAGCTTTTGCCAAAAGGAAGAGAAGAAAAATCCTCCTCTGCTTTTTCTATTATTTTTTAGGAATAAAGATTGTGAAAAAATTCCCATTCCATC
Organism: Bacilli bacterium; assembly: GCA_017470005.1. Lineage (GTDB taxonomy): Bacteria > Bacillota_I > Bacilli_A > RFN20 > CAG-288 > Enterosoma. The sequence goes on from JAFUFH010000037.1 coordinate 5,804, forward strand.
GACATTTTTGAACAAACGAATCAGGAATATGAGTAAACAACTTTATTTAAAAAAGAAATCGCTATTTCATTTTTTTCTTAATTCTAATTGAATTCTAGCTTATTCTCGGTTATAATTTTATTTGCAAAACCATGGAGGAAAATTATTATGGCAAAAGAAAGAAATACTCCCCGTTACATTAAGATTGCCCAAGATGTTTGCGGCAAAATTCTCACTGGTGAGTATCCTGAAGGAACTTTATTAAAAGGTCGTTCTATTTTAGGCGCTTCCTACAACGTTTCTCCCGAAACTGTTAGAAAAGCCCTCAACATCCTTGAAAAGGAAAAAGTCGTCTCTTCCAAGAGAGGCGTTGGTGTCTTTGTTGACTCTGTTTTACACGCTCAAGAATTCGCCAATAAGTGGAAAGCTGAAACCCAAATCAAGAACAAATATGCTGATCTTGAAAAATTATTGGTTGAACAAAAAGAACTTCAAGCTAAGATCAATGCTGCCATTGATGATATGAAGGACTCCTTCACTTATCAAACTACTGAAGCTGTCAAATTCTCTACTGTTGAAATTCCCCAGAACTCCTGGATCAATGGTAAGACTGTCGGCGATGTCTACTTCTGGAACTACACCGAAGCTACCATCGTTGCTGTTGTCGGTGCCGACAACATCACCAGACAGTCCGTCGGTCCGGACTATGTCCTCAACAATGGCGATAAGCTCATCTTTGTTGGCAAAGATGATCTCACCTATGACAGAGTTCTCTCCTTCCTTACCTACGGCGTCATCAACCAAGGCGAATAATCTTCACATCTGAAACATCAGCTGCTCGAAAGAGCAGCTTTTTCTTTGGAAAAACAAATAGAAAGAAATATCAAAACAGACTTATAGGGGTATGAGTTGGAGCCTCAAAGTAGTGAGTGACTGCGATTTTATTCCTTTTTCTCTAACACGACAACTCATCCATATCATCACCCAGACATTACCTTTTTCAATTGGACCTGAAACAGTCATAATTTTTATACAAATTTATTTTCCACAAATTTTTTTGCGTAAAATTGATTGTTTAATTTCTTCGTGATATAATTTTCTCGGAGGACTTGCTATGTTCATTGGAAGAGAAAACGAATTGACGGAAATCAAAGACTCACTGAAGAGACATTCTTTTCAAGCTACTTTTATTTATGGACAAAGAAGAATCGGAAAGACTGAGTTGATATCTCAGGGGTTGGAGGATTGCCCTTACCGAATCCTTTCTTTTGAGTTTAAAAAAGCGGCTTTGTTCAGTAACCTATCCCTTTTCCAATCTGTTATCAGGGATTTCTTTCATAACCCATATCTCTCTTTCGACTCCTTTGACAGCACCTTTGACTTTCTGCTGGAAAAATCCACGGAAGAAGAATATGTTCTCGTCTTGGATGAATTCTCTTTCCTTTTGACAGAAGACCCTGAGATTGAATCCTCCTTGGCTGTTGCCATCGATAAGCACAAAAGAAAATCATTAATTCATCTATTTGTCTCTGGCAACTATGTCGGCCTTATGGAAACAATGATCAGTGAAAACAGCCATTGTTTCGGTAGGTTCAACCACATTATCCCTTTACGTGCATTTGATTATTATGACAGTGCAAGATTCTATCCCAATTATTCGGATGAAGACAAAATCATGCTCTATTCTGTCTTTGGGGGAGTCCCATATTTCAACTCTCTCATCGACACAGACAAAAGCGCACTGGATAATATCATCTCCCTGATTGTAAAGGCGGATTCCTTATGTGAACATGAGATAGAGGAAATCATATTGGCAGAGACAAATAAGACTCCGTTGCTCAATTCTCTGTTTCTTCTCATCTTACAGGGAAAAGAGAAATACAAAGACATCCATGCCGTCTTTTCCTCTGCCAACCTGACAAGACCGGATTATCATCTGCAAACCCTGCTGGATATGGATCTTATCGAGAAAAGATATTCCATCCATCAAGAGAGTAACAAAAAAAGAATGAGATATGCCATCAAAGACAATCTCCTCTCTTTCTATTTCCGATATCTCTTTGCAGCCAAGAACAAAGAGCTGAGAAAGAATCCGGAATTCTATTTTGAAAACTTCATCGCCGAAGATTTCTATACAAAATACATACCAGAAAAGTTTGAAGAAATCAGTAGACAGTTCCTCATCCGAATGAATCTATCCAATAGGATTCATCCTCCGTTTTTTGAAATTGGAGAATACAGTTACAACAACAGCAAGACGAAGACAAACAGACAGTTTGATGTCGTCACCAAAGACAAGACTGGCTACATCGCCTATGAATGCAAATACAAGAACGAGCCCATTGGAAACAATGTGATTGCAGAAGAAGAAAACCAAACAAGAAATCTTCCTGACATCGCATTCTATAAGTTGGGCTTCATTTCCAAAAACGGATTCAAATCCGATGTGGACAAAGAAAAGCATTCTCTGTTCACATTGTCGGATTTTTACAAGTGACTTCTGTTAATTCTTCAGAACAGTAATAGGGAAAATATATACCCCATCCTTGCTCTGATATATCGCATTCCCAACTCCGTAGATCACACACTAGAAGAGGGGGCTTGCCTTATCATAGGTGCAAAAAATATGGTGAATGCAGACCAAGAAACTCCACCTTTATATCCACATGGAAACTGAAGGTAAGAGACAACTAGGAATTGCCGAATTATTTTAAATGTAAAAATCTTCTTTTCCCAAAGCAAAGGTTAAATAATGAGGGATGGTAATGGTATCACCTTCTTCAGAAACATTATAATCACCAATTTTAATTAGTTTTGTTTTGCCATAATGTTCGGGATGTTTCATTACCGTCTTGCTTGATTTTGTGTTTCCTGTTTTCGATTTGGCTTCAATCAATGTAGCAAACCCATCATAGCTAATCACAAAATCGACTTCTAATCCACTTTCTTTTGAAAAATAAAATGGAACAATATCCGCTTTTATAAGCGAGTCAAAAACAACAGCCTCATAAATTGCTCCTTTTCCTTGTTCTAAATTATTTAAGTTTATTGCCCTTATAGTATCAATTCCATACATTGCCATAACTAAACCAATATCGTTAGGGAATAATTTAAATTGTGATTCAATTTTTTGACCGACGAGAGGCAAAGTTGGCACTTCTAAATTGAAAACTTTTGAAACTATGTGTGCTTGTCTCAAATATTCGATTGCGTCATTTTTCTCGTATACATTTCCTTTCGAAACTTTTGAAACAACAAATCGTTTATTTTCTTTTGATAAAAAAGCTGGTATTAAATCAAATACATTATTAATTCTTGCTACCTCCGGTGTTTTAAACATCGGTTCACCTTTTTTGTTTTTCCTTCTTCCAAAATCAGATTTCATATCAAAAACAATGTTTTTTAAAATATCAAATGCTTTTTTTAAATTTTTTGTCTTAATGTATTCCATAACAGCTTTAGGAAATCCACCAACGCATATATATTTTAAAAACAATTGTTTATATAACTCGTGCAAGTTGTTGGGAATAGCTTTTTTTGCATAAAAATAATGTAACAGCTCTCCCACTTGATTTTCATTGTAACCATTTGCCCAAAGAAACTCTTCAAAATCCATTGTTTTTAAATGATAAACAACATCATATCCAGTTGGTGCTGGTGTGGAATCTCCAACATTATATCCACTGATTCCTAAATAAGATCCGCTTCCGATTACGTTATATCTTCCGTCAATTGCAAAATTCTTAAAGGAAAGTTTTGCTCTAGGACATTCTTGAATTTCATCAAAGAACAGCAAAGTTTTTTCTGGAATTATATCGTCATTAGGAAATCTCAATGAAATATTAGATATTAATGTATCAACATCTAAAGAGCCATCAAAATCATTAGCGTAATCAGGATTGTCCCAAAAATTAATTTTTATTAATTTTAAACAATTTCTCTTAGCAAATTCTTCTACGCTTAACGTTTTCCCACATTGTCTGATTCCGACTATTAATGCTGGCATCTTAGATTCCTCACCAAGCCAACTATCTAACCATTTATCAATTTTTCTTTTTAAATACATTGAAAACCTCTTTAAACTTTCCTGTTACACAAAATATACTAAATTCGGAGCGAGTTTTCAAGAATTTTTTACTAAATTCCGAGCGAGTTTTCAATAGCTTTTTACTAAATTCGGAGCGAGTTTTCTGTTATAAAGCTAAAATAAGGCAATTTTTTGGTGATTGTTATATGTTTCCTATTGCAGGGATTAAGACCAAAGAATCATCAAAACTAAGTAGTCCCGCAAGAAAAGAAAGAACTAAGATTTAAAAAAGTAAATTCCTAGAGAGCAACAAATAAGAGGAAGCCATGATGGCTTCCTCTATTAGGTTTATGGATTATTGGGAGGATTATATCCTTTCCAAGAAACATTATAACCAAATGTTCCGAAGGTGATATTGATATCATCGGTTTGGTTATAGATTCTACCCGTATTATCACCAGTTGTGTTCCAACTTGGAGTTGTCGTTCCTGCCACACATCTCACCAACAAGAATTGAGTGATATCACCAGGAGCTGTGAAGGTGATAGCTTGAGTGTCTCCAACGCGAGTACAAGAATACCAAGCGTCGCTAGTCGCCGCTCCCCACGCCCAAGCAAAGAGAACGACATTTCCATCGAACACCCAGTCTTCTGTCCAAGAAGCGGTGAATGTTTTACTTTCTGTAGAATTGGTTACGATAGAGACATCATAAGATTCATTGACATAGATGCTATAATTTCCACCCAATTTCACGTGGATATTATCGCCGTTATATTCAAATAAGGAATTCGTTAATCCGTTCTTATTAGCCCAGCTACCTTCTGTCGTATCTAAGATTCTAAATTCTTGACCGGCCTCTAAACTGACATTTAAGAATTCTGCTTTATTGGTTCCAGAAGGAGTAGAAGAGGCAATACCTGTTCCGATAGTCCAATCGGTCAAGGAACTCGTTCCTCCGCTTCCTACCATATATCCGCCTAAGTTTGTCGTGATATATATGTGATGATTATTGTCTTCGACCTTATAGTAGAAGTTATAGGTACCAGTGACAAGAATACGAATTCTTCCCGCAGTTCCCGGAGAAACAAGGTTCTGTATGCTGACACAATCGTATCCGTATTCTGTGCCTGTAGAGAAGTCTTTCACCGCAACTTCTTGTCCGGCAGTCAAAGCAACACCGAGATATTCCGCATCATTTCCAGAACCAACATCCTTTTCATCAGGAAGAGAAGTGGAATATTTATAATACTGTGCTTCTTCATTACCGAAGTTACCGATTAAGACGATCTTGTCTCCTGCTCCATAATCATAATTCTGATTGAATTTTGCATAGATATTCGTGTTCGCGTTGATGGTTGTGGAATCAAAGTCGAAGGGAACCGTACAACCTTCATCCGCATACCAGTTCACAAAGTCATAACCTGTATGAGTCGGGTCAGAGTCAGGACGAGTCACCTTGCTTCCTTTATCGACAGTGATCGTATTGATACTAGAACCGTTGACTTTATCGATGAAGGTGACAGTGAAAGTCTGTATCCATTTACCATGAAGTTCGATATTCTCCGTGACAGGAGTATCAAAGTCATAGACATTTTGGAATGTATCCTCACGATACCAATTCACAAAGCGATATCCGCTGCGAACAGGATCATTAGGTCTTTGTGCCTGGTCTCCACTCTCTACCACCTGTGTGGCAGGATCATCTGCGCCTTCAACATGGAAGATGACAGAATACGTTGCTGCCCATTTGGCATAGAGGTGGATATCCGAAGTAATCAATGTGGCAAAATTGAATTCATTATTCAATTCTGGATCACTGCACCACTTTTTAAAGACATATCCATCCTTATTCGGATCAGCAATCTTAGATATAGCCGTTCCACCTTGCACTGTCTGTGTATCTAAGACATTGTTTCCATCTTGATACGTGACAGTGTAGAAACGGTTGATCCAGATCTTTCCACTATTATCTAAATAGATAGTGTAATCTCCTGTGCATCCAGCTTTAACAACGATATTTCCAGAATTTCCTTCTTCAAAGAAATCGCGACAATATCCTTCTGTAGCAAAGTTAGATTTCAATTCCGAATATCCATACCAAGTAGCATCAGAAGCAGTTCCTGCTGTGTTGTAATGGATCAGTTTAAATTCCGTACCTTCTGTGAGTTCATAATGGAAGATAGCTACATTATTGCCATCTAAGCTCTGATTGGATGGTTTGGCAGTAGAGTATTTGAAATATTGATTGCTATCATTATCAAAGGTACCAACTAAACGGTATCCCACTTCAGCATTGTAATCATAATCCGGATTATATTTCGCATAAATAGTTGTATCTTCTACAATAGGAGTTCCTTCAAAATCAAACTCTTCATGTAACTCAGAATCCTCATACCAGTTTTCAAAGACATACTGATCTTTGGTAGGATTACTTTGAGGTCTAGTCGCATAGTGATTGTGTTCTACTTCTTGAGAATCGATAGAAGAACCACCATTGGTTTGGAAGGTGACGGTATGATTGATGGTTGCCATTCTAACCTGGACTTTCACCTCATCGGCATCATCTTGAACAAAAAAGTTTGCGAAAACTGCACCCACTGTCAAAGAGAGGGCGGCACAACTTCCGATAGCAAGGAAACCAAATCTTTTTGCTTTCATATGATTCACTCTTCTATTAATCCTTTTACCAATACACTTTGCCTTCTTCCGGGAGAATCCCGCAAGAAATCAAAGACAAATATGATGATAAATAATCCGATTAAGAATATCATTCCGAATAAGGAATTTAGGAATCGGACAATATGTCCAACCCACGGAATAACAAAGACCACTTTCGCTAAGATAGAGTCTTTTGTATAAGCTCCATCATAAGATGCCGCATTAGCGGTATCGGCTCGAATGATGTAGCGAGTTATTCCTTTACTATCGATATAAATATCGACAATTCGATGTACTGTTTCTTTTCCTGTTTCAATATTTTGGAAAATAACAATATCATACACATTCAACTCTGTTTCTTTTTCTACTTTCGTAGAGAAGAACCAATCTCCTATTTGCATCTGATCGTCGTGTCCTTTTAAGAAGTTTTGAATCTCTTCTTCTTCGTTTTTATAGGACATAGAATCGGTGAGAACGACATCATTTCTTACGTTGAAAATATACGCGTCTTTTCCTCTAATCTTCATCACAATTTCAAACGCGATGATGATAAAAAGGAGTATACACAAAATCCAAGAGATGATACTTCCGATTCTCGTTTTTCTTTGCTTAATAGTAGATTGTGTTGCCATAGTTTTAATAAAGAAGGGGAGAAAAGCTCTCCCCTTCAGGGATTACGAAAGTTTAGGCTTGATATTGTGCGTCAAGATAAACAACACCAGCGTTGTTTAAATAGACTGTGTATCCGGTACAAACCTTATCGGCCTCAAATAAGACATCGTTGCCGCCTTCTCCACCATACCAAGTGCCATCTTTACCGAGAACTTTCAATCTATGAACAGGGTTTTCCTGATCTCCAGTATTTGTATTAAAAGACTCACCAGTATAGATGAATTTTGCTCTGTTATTATCACCGTCAGCGACCATGGCATAGTCATTAGAATATCCCCAATTGTTCATCGTGCCAACAACATAATAGTTAGCAGTTAAGACATTAGGAGCTTCAGCACTAGCAGTAGCTGCGTATTTGCCTTCACTTAAACCACCAAGAGTCCAATATTGTTTGTTAGGATTTAACTCAAGGTCGACAGTTTGTTTGCCATCGTTATTGGAGAAGATGATCTTATTTAATTCCGTAGAGACATCTAAAGAATAATAGCCATCAACGATTTCAGTCATATGTTGACCAGGCCATTCATGATTATATTTATCTCCACCCCAAGCATAGGCATAGGCATCACCGAACACATCGTGTTCATCATAGAAGTAATAAGTTGTAGTGGATTCATCATTCAAGGTGTCACCCTCTGCCTTATTCCAGTCAAAACTCAAATAAACTTTGTCGTTTTTAATGGTGTTATAAACAGGAGAAGCAGCATCATCTAATGTGACAAAAACACTATAAATTTTACCAGTAGTGTTACCAACAGCGGTATAACGAGTGATGTCGTTGTTATCAGTGCCAGTCATAGCATCGTTGACATCATAGTCTCCAATAGCAACATCACCTTCAACAACGTGGACACTAAGATAGTTAATGAACTTAGGAACGTTCTCGTTTTGTCTCACAGTGATATCTTGGACAGCAATATCCAATAAACCGGTGTAAGATTCATAAGGAGTGTCATTAGGTAAATTGGCAGCACTATAAGAGGCTTTCAAAACCAAATTACCAACCTTTTTGGTAGCACCAAGTCCTAATCCTTCCACATTAGCAATGGTGTTTTGACCCCATGCTAAAGTGATTTTTTCATTGGTTTCTGCTTCCGTTAAACTGCCAGGAGTAACCTGAATACCGATAGCATTAGCATTATCTACAACAACAAATGCGGCAAATGTACCACCAGCTAATAAAGCGATGGAAGCAATTGCGCCCACAACTAATTTTCCAGCTCTTTTCATAAAAGAATTCCTTTCCGAACGCCATGATAAATGTTCGTTCCTTTTGCTGTATCTAAAAACATTATAATAGGGCCATATAAAAGAATATTTTATTTTATATAAATAAAAATATTTATTTTTTACAGTGCCACAAAATTGTCAGTTTTATGAAATGTTTACTTGCCTATTTTTATGCAAGACCTTCTGTTAATAGTTTGTTCAGTCTTGCGCTCTTATAAGCAAACGTATCTTTTTCACTTCTAGTGATGTGATTTAAGAGAATATCCATCATCTCTCTATATTTCAATTTTTCCCACAAATAAGAGAAAATCAAAATGATCAATGCCAAGAGAATCAATAAGAAGATTCCTGGAATAGAGGAGAGGAAACGAATCCCGTATCCCACTTTAGGAGCGACAAAATAAACTTTAGAATAGAGTTCGCTTCTTGCATACCATCCATCGGAAGTATCCGCTTTATCTCCGCGAATCTCAAATTTCTCCACAGGATTATAAACAATCTTATTATCGACCAAATCTTTAGCGGCAAAACTATATTTCTTACCACCATCTAGAGTGACAGAAACGGATTGAATGTAAGAATCGATTCCTAGATTGTTACGAGTCAAATACATCTTTCTCGAAACAGTATTGAGTCTTTGGAATTGAATGGTGTTCTTATAGTGACCATCTTCATATTTAGAGACAATATTTGGTTGGATGGCTTGACTGTTTAAAACGATGTTGTAAGTCATCAAATACGGAGAAGAAGAGTAAGAGACAATCTCAACATTTTCAAAGGGCATCGGAGAAGTAACTAACTTGGAAGATAACTGATTCATATGAACCATATCTTGATCAAGATATTTGACCACATCCACGTTAGAGAACGCAAATTCATCTCCTTTAATTCCCTTATTGACAATGCGGTGCATGTCAGTACCAATTTCAGGATTGTTGAATAAAACGACATCGTAAACATTCAGTTCTGTCTTCTCATCTACTTTCTTAGAAAGAACCAAATCAAAGGCTTGAATCTGATCTTTGCCCTCTAAGAATTTCTCATATTTTTTGTTCTTCACAGACATAGAATCTGTCAAGACAACATCAAAGCGGGTTCCAAACAGATAAACATCACGACCGGTAAACTTAAAGATCAATTCGATTAATACGGTGAATAAGAAAAGAAGAATGAGAATCCAAGAGATTACATTCCATACTTTCCATGCTTTTGATCTTTTCCTTGTTGCTTGTTCCATGGTGATTATAGAGTAGGGGAGGGGTTACCCTCCCCTGAATGATTCTTTAGGCGGCTTTCTTCTCGGCGTAGACTTTAAATTGTTTGTTCAAGAAAATCTTATAGAGAGCGTCTTCTTCGATAACTACATTACCATCATTTTCTGGATTTCCGAAATATTGAGGGTTCTGTTCCTGATCTAAGACATTAGAGATAACTTTGATTTCATCTCCAGGTTTTAAGGCAAGATTATCTAAAACAGCGATATTTAATTCGGCATCTTCACCAGCGGCAGGGGTCATCTTTAATTCGTTGACAAAACCAGCTGCGGTATACCATTTATTTACGCCATTGATGGTACCTGTGACATAGTATTCGACAACCTGTTCTTGTTGAGGAGTGTACCACTTCTTTTCACTGAGATCATAATAAGGAGTGGTAAGTCTAACTGCGGTTGTGATTTCAAGATTATCAGTCTGTTTTCCTTCATTATCCGTGAAGATAACTCTATCGTATCCAGTACCTAAATCGTATTTGTAATAGTTAGTACCTTCCACAGCAGTCATAGCCACACCAGGCCACTCGGCGTTCTTTTCATCGGAAGCAGAATTCCAAGCATAGGCGTAGAGATTTTCACCCCATCCATCAATCTTAGAAGTATAGATAGGATCAGCTAAGAGAGCATCATCTTCCTCTGCTTTGTTCCAGTCTACGGTTAAAGTGACAGAGTCATTCTTAATTTCATCCATGACTTCGCTTTCTAACTGAGCTAAAGTGACATAGAGATAAACCGTCTTTGTCACACCACTGCTCACTTCCACTGTTGCCTTTTCAGAAGCGTGATTTTTGTCGACAGTAAGAATCTTAGCGGCACCAGCTTCATTGACTTCTTTGTCATAAACTTCAACGGTGAGGTTATTGATTAATTTGTTGGTGTTGTTACTAGGATGATCGTCTGTCATTTTGACTTCAAAGCTACCCGTATAAGCTTCAGAAGTGTTCGTAGTAGCCTTTAAGCCGATTTCATAAGCGCCCTTGGTTTCCCCGGATTTGATACCGTGGAAATCAACAGCTTTCATTTCACCCCATTCAAGAACAGCCTTTCTATCTGTGACGATAGTAGGAGTTTCAGGAGTGATAGTAATATTGAAGGGATTAGCGGTGTCTGTGACTACCCATGCAGCAAAAGTGGTTCCCGTCAATAAGACTGAGGCACCAATGGTAGTCCATAACAAAATTTTCTTTGCGACCATAAAAATAATTCCTTTCTTCATCTCTTATTTTAGAGTTTTCTATATTTTTTGTATTTATCTATTTGTGATTTTGTCTTCAAAATGATTACACACAATTAAAAAAGTAAATATTTATGAACGAATAACAAAAACGAGTTCTAATTTAGATTGTTTTTCAAAAGAAATGGATTAGCCTTTGAGTAACACGTGCGTTTCACTGCCTAATAAACGAAAATTTTATTTTAAAAAAGTGGTTTTGTTTAATTCACAACTTATATTATAAAAATCCAAATTGTTTTTTATCTTTAATCAGTCTATTTCAACTTTGTGTCACTTTTTTATTTCATTGTTATCCGCATATTTACGTGTTTTTATCTCAATCACTTGTCAAATTAATAAATCTGACAATAAATTTAAACATAATCCCCTCCTTTTTCATCACGCTTTTAATTGCAATAAATATAATGAATAGTAGCAATAGCAAAAGGAGCAACGATATGAAAAACTCTGCAAAACGTTCTATTTTAACTTTGCTTTTACCCTCTTTGATGTTGTCTATGCTCTCTGGTTGTAACGGTGATCCTAGCACACAAGAGAACACCACTCCTGGTGATACTACCGTTAACCCGTCGGATTCAGGTGTAGATTCCACTCCTTCTACCACATCGGATGAGAGTGTGGTTTCTAATATCCACGTGGATGGTTATGAGGATTGGATCAACTCTTGGAGTAAAAGCGGACATCTTTATATTCACTATTTAAGACCCGAAGCCACAGAGAGCGATTATGACAAATACGCTCTTTGGATCTGGCAACACAAACCAAAGGATTTGGAGGGTTCTCTTTGGGGATATAGTGGTAAGACACAAGTCTCTTCCACTTTAACACTTCACCCGATGTCCAATCACTGGATGACACCAGAAGAAGTCGGAAAGAAAGATGAATCGGATGCCAAAGCATGGACCGATGATTATGGACGTATCATCGATGTAGATTTATACAACGAAAATCTCGTCGGTGGTAAATCCAATAAACCCATTTCCTTTGAAGGAGCTACCAACGTTGGTTTCTTAGTCGTCAGACAAGATTCTATGGATGGTTCTTCTAACTGGGTTTCTGATGGTGGAACCGAAACTTACATCACTGACTTTGATCAACATTTTAGAACCAACGGTTCTATGCATGTCTTTGTTGTCTCTGGAAACTTAAGAAATTATGAATTCGAATCTGGACAACAAGAGATCAAGATCAATCCCGTCACCACAGATGAAACGGGTATGTATACCTCCTCAACAGAGACTATCACGGATACTTTCCCTACTTCTCCTACTTCTAAAGCCTTCAAATCTATCGGTGTTGGTTATCAAGTCTTTGTTCCTTCCTTTAGAGATAGCGATGGAGATGGACTTGGTGATTTAAGAGGTGTCATTGATTCTTTGGATTACTTAGAAGGTTTAGGCGTCCAAGCTTTATGGCTCACCCCTATCCAACAATCCGATTCTTATCACGGATATGATATCAGTGATTATTATGCGGTGGATTCTAAGTTTGGTACGATCGATGATTACCGCGAACTCCTTTATAAAGCCCACAAGAAGGGTATGAAAGTCTTGATGGACTTAGTCTTAAACCACACATCTAAGAACAATGTTTGGTTTACCAAGTCTCAATGGGCAATCAACTCTCCTAATGCCGAAAAGGATGAGACTGGAATCAAATGGAGAGATGTCTATTCTTGGAAATTTGGTAGTGATACGATTCTCAAATACAGCGGTGGTTCTTATAAGTCCATCACGGTTGAAGAAGATAGTAAGAGTGACAATCCTTCTTGGTATAGAGATGGTGAATCTAACTACTACTATTATGGTAAGTTCGGTTCTGGTATGCCCGAAATCAACTACGAGAATCAGGCTACTAGAAACTTAGTCAAAGATATGGCCAAATACTGGCTCTCCTTCGGTTTAGATGGTTTCCGTCTCGATGCGGTCAAACACATCTATATGAAGGATGAAGTCAAAGATACAGGAGATGATATCATCATCACCGATGTTGGTGAAAAGACCTCTTACGATGATGAAAAAGGTAAAGAAGTCACCAAAGCATTCGACTATTCTTCCGATTTAACCAAGAACCTCACCTGGTGGAAAGAATTCTCTAATGATTTGAAGGCAGTCTATCCTGATTGTTTCTTAGTCGGTGAAAACTTCGATGGTTGGGGAACTAGAATTGCTCCTTATTATCAAGCGATGGATTCTCAGTTCAACTTCTCTTTGTATTATCACATCGCTCAAAAGCTCTATTCTGATCCTGATCATTATGGAAGTGGTGGCGCTAGTGCTATCGTCAGCGAAACCAGGGAAAATGACGATGACTTCAGAGCAAGCAAAGATACATGGAAACAACTCTCTGGTACAGGTGTCTCTGTCCCTGGTGGAGATAGACAAGACTTCATCAACGGTTCCTTCACTTCTAACCACGATGTCATGAGAGCCATCAACAAAGTTAATGGTACTTGGTATATGAATGGTGCCCTTGCCGATTCTGCTCCGAAGGAAAAAGTCACAGGTACCGCTCAAGAAATCGGTAGAGCAAAGATTCATGGTGCTATCACCATGTTAGTTCCCGGCTTATCTTGGATCTATTACGGTGATGAATTAGGCATGTCCTCTAACACCGATCAACACATCGCCAAATACGGAAATGAAAACAGTGAAGATATCTGGTATCGTCAACCCTTCTTATGGAAAGATACCACCAAACGTCCTAACTTCACTGCAGGTCAGTACAAATTCGAATTAGATAGTTACAACCAAACTGTTGCTTCTGTCGAAGATCAAGTCGCTGACCCTTCCTCTATGTACAACTGGTATAAAGCGGTCAATGAAGTGAAGAGAATGTATCCTACTGGTGCAAAATACACCTTCAACTCTTCTTCTAGCAATGATGTTCTCATCATGGATATCCAAGACCAAAACGGAAGTGATAAATTCCGTATCTTCATCAATATTGGAAAAGAAGGTGCCAATTACGGCGTTCAAGGCATGTCTAATGGATACAGCTTTGTCAAAGCGATTGGCGGAGCAAGTAAAGACGATATCTCCAAAGCCTATTCCATCTTGGTCTATCAAAAGTAAAAGGAGGAAAGAATCATGAAAACGAAACAATTCTTATTCGCAGCTCTTTCTCTCTCCTTCTTATGTTCTTGCACAAACCAAGTTCCTACTGAAAATAACAAATTGGAACTGAATCAAGCTGACCATACTACTTACTTATGTCTCTCTTCTATCGGCACTTATACTGGTGCCGAAACTGTGGAAGCAGACATTCCTGAGATGTTCTTAGAGAACACAATCGTCTTCCATGGTGCTGTAGGTGATACTCTGCCTACCAAAGCAGAAGTGAAATCCACTTCTGGTGCTATCTTTAAATCTTGGGTAGCCTATGAAGGAGAAGGCGCTCCTAGAGAATACACAACTGTCCCTGCTCAAAATAATAAGATTCTCTATGCTTACTTTGTTTCTTCTAACATCACTATCACTTCTCTCTCCTACGAAGGAACTCCTGTTAAGACCTCTTATGATTTAGATCAAGGCGAAACCACCTTCGATCCTACCGGTATCACAGTGAAAGCTCATATGAGTGATGGTTCTGAAGAAACCGTTCCTAATTCCGACATCTCTTGGGGTAAATTAGTCCCTGGAGCAACGAGTGTAACTGGTACCTATCGTGGAAAGAGTATCACTATCACTGGACTTACCATCACAGGTACAGTAACTGATATCGTCTACACTGTCACCGATATGCCTACATGGATTACCAACGATGGTTGTAAAGTCTTTGCTTGGGCATGGGGTGGAAACGATGCCGGCGAAGGAAAGTGGTTTTCTACCACTTACACCGATACCACTACCTTGCAATTCACCGTTTCTGCTGAAGTTACTGGTATGTTATTAGCTAGATGTCATGCCGACACAACCTTACCTAACTGGAATGAGAAAGGCAATGTTGCTGGTCGTGTCTATAATCAAACTAATGATATGACAGTCTCTCCTGGTGTTTACACTTATAAAGCAGCAGATTGGAAAGAATACAATCCAGCATAAAAAATAGCGGTCCGTTTGGATCGCTTTTTGTGTTTTTTAATATTTAAATGCACATCTTTGGGCAAGGCCTAATGTGCCATCCAAGATGAAGTCATTTTCTTCTCGATTAGAGAAGGTGTGAGAGACTTTTTCAAAATCATTATAAGATTGAAGGTTATGTCCCATATTGAGATACATCATATTGTAGTTTTTGTTTGCCCAAGCGACAGGATAATATCCTTCATACCAGATTTCACCTTCTCTATCTCCCACAGGATAGGTAGATTCATCCAAAGAAAGAAGAATTTGAATGTCATCATTCTTTCTTAAATCATGTTCCCATGCATACCACTCATTATGGGTAGACATAAAGGTGTCGGGAAGGAACTCTGTAGAAAAATGATCGTGTGTTTCTACTTTTAAGCATTCGGTAGTAGGGTTCCAAGTGTTCGAACGGAAGTTACCACTACCCAAGAACTCCTCGTGATACCACGGCCAAGAAGAAGCCTCTGTCGTGAAAGCACAAACGTGGAATCCCATCCAAGAACCACCTTCTCTCATATATTTTTCAAAGGCTTCTCTTTGACTTTGTTCATACGGCAAATTGTTTAAAAACATCACAACTTGATAGTCAGGAAGTGTTTCATCATTCAACATGCCAAAATCGGTAGAAAACTCATATAAGAATCCTTGTTCTTTTCCTTGTTCAGGGAACCATTCATTGGCTTCTCTAGCAAAATCAGAGTGGGCGCTATCTCCCCCTTGATCAAAACCAAGAGCAAGAATCTTAAAAGAAGCACAAATATCACAAACACGGTCTTTGTGATAGCCTTCTTCTACTTCTCCACAAACCGTACAAACTCTTTTGTGATGATGTTCTTCTCTTTCCCATTCACCCCAAACATGTTCGGTGTGAGGTGTTGTATTTTCACTAACTGTGCTCGCATTTCCGCTACAAGAAAACAGCGTGACACTCAATGCAATTAAGTTTACCCATTTGTTGTGTTTCATAAAAAGTCCTTCCTTCTAAAACAAGTTTACTATAGTAATTTTGTAAACCCAGCTTTATATCGTAACTTTTTCTTTTTTTATCGTATCGTATCTTATAAATATTTGTTTAGATGAAATAATGATTCTCAATTGCTTTCATAAAACTGATATCATTGCTATATTTTTTTACCACAACAAAAAATCTGATCGGCTTAGAGAAATAAACCGATCAGATATAAACAACTGATTTAACTTTTAAGAAGCTGTTATCTTATTTTTCGTAGACAGCAAGAGCGTATTTGCAATTGATGTTAACAAGATAATCGCCGGTAGAGACATCGCTGGTATTTGCAAAAACCTTGTTCATTCCGTTATCGGAACCAAAGCTGACAGAATCACTTCTACCATTGAAGTAGATGTAATAATTCTTTCCGTCTTTACCTTTTCTGTATGTGGCAAGCTTCGTACTACCTTTTCCGTAATCGAAAGTGCTGATCTTTGCAGGATCATCGCAGTTATCCGGGAAAGGAACAGGAAGGAGTTTCTTTCTTAAAGCGACGAGATCTTTATACATATTGAAATAGTCTAACAATTGAAGTTTTCTACCATAATCGTAGGCGTTAACTTCATCGCCTGCATTATAAGAGTCGTGACAGACATTCTTACCAAACATCACCGTAGTCTTGACGGTAGCTTCGGGAGAAATCTTAGTTCTGAAGATTTCTTCGCCACCATTGATGAAGGCAATACCATTGCTCATCAAGATGAGACCATTAGCAGCAACAGAAGCTCTAGCGACAGTGGTAAGTTCGGGTTCTGTTCTTCCACCATCATCAGAGAGTGTGTAATTGAGTTGATCAAAGAGGGTGAAGTTATCGTGACAAGAGGCATAGTTAACAGTTTGATAAGGTTGAGCACCTTTTCCGTTGTGAATACCTTTCATCATATCCGCAACAGCTTCTATCTTCTTTAAGCCATCGTTATTATCTAAATCGCCAGCACCTTGAGAGATGAATCCCCAACCAGGATTGTTGTTACCTCTTAAGGAATCTCTTCCGGCATCGTTGAATCCGCCGACCCATCCTTTAGAGGAGGTGGTATGAGTCAAAGCTTTATAGACCGTATTGGTATTCGCGTGTTCCATGGTTCCAGAATATGCACCAACGGCATCCCATCCTTCACCATAAACCACAATATCAGGATCGATATCATAAAGAGCTTCTTTAACTTCTCTCATCGTCTGAGTGTCTAAAAGTCCCATCAAGTCGAAACGGAATCCTTTAATCTTATAGTTCTTAGCCCAGTGACAGACAGAATCGACAATGAACTTTCTTCCCATAGGACGTTCACTGAAGAACTCGTTACCGCAACCAGAACCATCAAGAAGACTTCCATCGGCATCTTTTCTGAAATAATATCCGGGAACCAAATATTCAAAGTTACAAGATTTTGCTTTAGAGACATGGTTATAAACGACATCCATGATGACTCTAGCATGATTCTTATTGTTGGCAAGATTTGCGATGAGTTCTCTCAGTTCATAAACTCTCTTATATCCATCATAAGGATCGGTAGAATAAGCACCTTCAGGAGCATTGTAGTTTAACGGATCATAACCCCAGTTATAAGGATTGAGGATTTCATCATTATCTCTATCAAAGATAGGGAGAAGTTGAATCGCATTGACACCATATTCTTCTAAGTGATCAAAACCAGTTTTTACAGTCACGCCATTAGAAGTATAAGTTGTTCCAGGAGTTCCAAAGGCTTTGAAGGTTCCTTTGATTGCTTTTAAGGAAGCATCATTTGTCCAAGTTTCATGGCTGGTTAAGTCACGAACACTGTTTTCAGAGACAACCAAATCCAAAGGAGATTCGATATCAAAACCTTCGACACCATCCCATTTATCCGGAAGTTTTGCCCAAGATTCTGGTGTGGCTTTCTCATCTTTCATAGAGAAGATGAGAGCTCTTTGAGAGTTGACACTTAAGCTTCTTGCATAAGGATCAACAACTTCGTGAACACCAGAGGCATTGAAGACTTTATAAGTGTAATAATGAGTTCCATCCGTGATTGCTTTCCACAACTTTTCTTCTTTGAAAGGTCCTGTTTGAACATTTTGAGAAGAGAAGACACCACGGCTATCCGAGATGAGCGGAACTTGATAAATAGGCTTATCATAATCTGCTTTTTCTGTCTCAGGAACTTCTTCTTTCGCATAAGGAGAAGGATATCCCTTCTTGTAGATTTGAAGAGAAACTAACGCAGAAGTTGGAGCATAAACTTTAAAGACAGGCTTTCCTTTAGAGTTGAAATTCAAACCCAAATCAGAACCCGTATAATGTCTTCCTTCAAAGATAGGAGCATCATAGAGATTATCCATTTCCACATAAGCGGAAGCAGTATAATTCTTATTCACAAAAGTGACATCTACTTTATAAACTTCATTGAAGTTGAAAGGATGTTCATTAGGTAAATCTACTACAACTTCTTTTCCAGAAAGATTCTCAACGGTATGAATCTTGTAGAACTTTTCGAGAGGAGGAATACCAGTTCTATCATATTCTGCGTAATAAATCGAATCCAAAGCGTAAATAGATACCGCTTTGATCTCGCCAGATCCTTTGATTATCAAACTCTTGGTATCTAAAGTGAAACGAGCGGATTGCACATAATCAAGGTCTTTAACTTCTGCAGTATCTCCTAAAATAATGGATTTCTTGCCGCCTAAAACGGCATAAACATCCATCACCTTCTTATTCCCTTCCATTCGCATGGGGTAATCCTCAAATTTGATTTCGGTATCTTCGGTTTGATAAGTCCAAACGCCTTCACCTTTTGATTTGATCAAGAACCAAATAGAAGTTTCTCCTAATTTCAAATAAGGAGCCACATCGATATGGACATACATGCCATAATCATCCACACCTTCGGCGATAGTTTCTTTCTCTAATTTGACCGAGGTAGACCAAATCCAATAGGAGTAATCCTCATAATTGTTGTCAGTGTTGTGATAATGAAGAGTGATGGTATCTGGTGCACCATCAATGACAACATCACTACCCTCTTGGGCAGATGTGTTATCACTATTGCTATAAATATCGGAAACTTCGCTATCTTTTCCCGATATGGTGACATCGGATTCCGTATTACCACTAGTGGTTTGAGCCGCTGTATCACTGATAGGAGTAGAAGCGGCTTCTCCACAGCCGGCCAAAAGCATAAGTAAGCTCAAAAAAGTAGGAACAAGAATTTTTTTCATAAAAAATACCTCTTTTACTCATACGTCTATAAATAATATTATTCATTATCTATAAAACATAGCTCAATAAAAGAGGCGCTATATTTCTTTCGTTTTTATCAAATTCTATTATTTGTCAGTAATTTTTCACAAATTATGTATTTTATAGAATTATCTATCTTCTCTAAAGTAAGGCTTACCCAAAGCCGCTGGTGCTTGAACATTCTTCTTTCCAACGATAGAAGTGATGATCAAAACGACAATGGTAACCACATAAGGGATGAGGTTGAGAAGTTCTTTTCCATAGAAAGTGAATGTGACACCAGGGAAGAGAACACTCGCATAAGAAGGAGCGATATATAAGAAACCAAAGATGAGAGAACCAAGGATAGAAAGATGCGGTCTCCAGAGAGTGAAGATAACCAAAGCGACAGAAAGCCAACCAAAGGCTTCCAAATCCGCAGAGACACTTGCGCCGATGATACCGTTCATATAGTTCATGATGTAGGCAGTACCAGCAAAACCAGCGATAGCGGCACCTAAGAAGTTGAAGATATATTTATACTTGATGACCGGAATACCCACAGCATCCGCAGTAGCAGGATCTTCGCCGACCGCTCTCAAATTCAAGCCAATCTTCGTTCTAAACAACAAAATAGAGCTTAAGATAGCAACAACCAAGCCAAAATAAACCAAAAATCCATGGTTGAGGAAGACTTGACCAAAGAATCCTAAATCCTTTGCAAAAGGAAGAGAGGCACAGAAGATTTTTTGACCCGCAATCGATAATAAAGTAGAGGCGTTTTCTCTAGGTAAGATGAATTGATTGAGAACAAAGGAAGTGAAACCATTACCGAAAATACTTAAAGCAAGACCAGTAACATTTTGATTACAACGGAATGTGATGGTTAAGAAGGAATAGATTCCACCTAACGCGCAAGAAAATACGACAGACATCAACATAGCAACAAGCAAAACCACAAAACCGGGCATGTCAGGATTGAGATTCATCATCAAGAAAGTACCAAAGACACCACCAGCACCACCGACACAAACAATACCAGGGATACCAAGGTTGAGATGTCCGCTCTTCTCATAGAAAATCTCACCGACACAGCCGAAGAGGAAGATCACAGCGACTTCGATGGTTCCAAATAATAACGGGATGTAATCCATCTTACTTTACCTCCTCTTTTTTCTTGCGAGAAAAGATCCTCTTGAAGAAGTTAGTGATAGGAGTTGTCACTTTCTTCATCTTTTCCTCAATATCGGATCTGAAACGAACCTTATATCTGGTGTAGAAAGTAACAGAGATGACAAAGAAGTAGATCAAACCAGTGATAACACTGTTGGTGGCTTGACTAGCAAAACCAAATTCGGTGTTCACTTGGCCGATACCTTTATTCAATAAGGTGATAAGAAAGGCAACCGGTGCGATAGCGGAAGGATCAAATCTAGATAACCAGTCCACCATAATTCCTGTGAAACCCATATTCGCATCCATGGTAGTAGATACGGTGTGGTTGATTAAACCAGAAAGCAACACACCGACAACACCACAAATTGCTCCTGACATAAATGCGGTTAAAATCGTTCTCCATTTAACATTGATACCGATGTATTTTGCCGTCTTTTCGCTCTCTCCAATAACGGCGATTTCATATCCTCTCTTAGAATAGACAAGATGAATGATCACGGCGACAGTGATGATAGTAACCACAGTGAAACACATCAAAGCGATACCCATCTTTCCTTCTCCTAAAGAAGGTAAACCACCGACTTCAATCGTCTTCATCGCGCCAGATCCAGTGGGATACCAGAACGAGATCAAGAATTTGACCAAAACCATTGCGATATAGTTGAGCATCAAGGTGAATAAAGATTCATTGGTTTTAAAAAAAACTCTGAAAATCGCAGGGATCACAGCCCAAACAGCAGCGGCATTAGAGGCAAGAATAAACATGAGGATCCATAAAACAGGATCAGGCATTTTCCCACCCCAGTAGAACATGACGATGGTCGCTACCATAGCACCAATCAAGATCTGTCCATTACCACCTAAGTTCCAGAATCTCATCTTGAAAACAGGAAGCAAAGCGATAGAAACACCTAAAAGAAGAGAAAAGTCCTGCACAAAGATCCAAAACCTTCTCTCTGAACCAAAGGCGCCACTGAACATAGCGGCAAAGAAATCCATATAGTTTTTATCTTTGCTAGAACTGAGAATAACAAGAGTGGAAGTGACCAATAGACCAAAGAAGATAGCGATGACATAGAACCAGATTCTAACTCTAAAAGGAAGTCTTTCTCTTTTAACGATTCTAACAAAGGGGTTATGAGCTTTTTTTGTTTCTGTTTTAGTATTCATAGCCAGCCTCCGTTTCTTCATTGTTTTGATTCAATAAGCCATCCACTAACACATGAGGTGCCGTGTTTTTCAAATCATCGTTACTCTTCACCATCAACATACCCAACTCTTCTTTCTTGATGCTTCTTGCATCAACAATTCCGGTGCATTCTCCAGAAGAGAGCACCATGATTCTGTCGCAAAGAGCGATGAGAACGTCTAAATCTTCGCCGACAAAGATGACGGCAGTTCCTTTTTCTTTTTGCTTATTTAAAAGATCGTAAATGAGATAAGAAGAGTTGATATCTAATCCTCTGACAGGATACGCGGTCATCAAGAGTTTGGGAGAAGCAGCAATTTCTCTACCCACCAATACCTTTTGAACATTACCACCAGATAACGTTCTGACAGGGACATTGACACTCTCGGTAGCGATTTGTAATTCTTCCACGATTTTATTGGTCAATTCTTTCGGGTTATGTTTATCTAAGAAAGGAGATCTACCTTTCTCATAACTTCTCAATAACACGTTATCGACAAGATTCATGTTACCGACAAGACCCATGCCCAATCTATCCTCAGGAACAAAAGAAAGACGAACACCCATTTCACGAATCTGTCTAGGGTTCTTTTCTTTTAAGTTTTCTTCTTTCTCTGTCTTAGGATCAATATAGATCACAGAACCTTTTTCATAATGTTGAAGTCCAGCAATCGCTTCTAACAATTCCTTTTGGCCCGCTCCCGCAATACCCGCAATACCTAAGATCTCACCAGAATATGCGCTGAAAGAGACATCCTTAATCTTTTGAATTCCGTTGATATCTTTGATGCTGAGATGAGTGACTCTTAAACGTTCCTTGGTTTTCTTAGGTTCTTCTCTATGGATGTTGAGTTCTACTTTCTCACCAACCATCATTTCGGTGAGAAGAGGAATATCGGCATTCTTTGTTTCCACATCTCCGATATATTCGCCTTTTCTAAGAATAGCAACACGATCAGAGATCGCTAAAACTTCGTTCAATTTATGCGTGATGATAATGATACTCTTTCCATCCGCTTTCATCTTTCTGATGACGGAGAAAAGCTTCTCTGTTTCCTGAGGAGTTAAAACAGCGGTAGGTTCATCCAAAATTAAAATATTCGCTCCTCGATAAAGAGCTTTGATGATTTCAACCGTCTGCTTTTCGGAAACAGACATATCAAATACTTTCTTCTTAGGATCGATATCAAATCCATAGCGAGAAGCGATCTCACGAACCTTTTCGTTAATCTTTTTGATTTGATATTTTTCCCCTTTGTTACCCAAAATGATATTTTGGGCGGCAGTGAAGACATCAATCAGTTTGAAGTGTTGATGAATCATACCAATCTTGTGTTTAAAAGCATCTAAGGGAGAGCGAATCACCACTTCTTGCCCATCGATTTTGATATGACCTTCATCTGGAAAATAAATGCCAGAAATCATATTCATCAAGGTAGTCTTACCAGAACCGTTTTCACCTAAAAGAGAAAGGATTTCTCCTTTGTAAAGTTTCATGGATACCTTGTTGTTGGCGACTACTTGACCGAATCTTTTTGTGATACTTACTAACTCTAAAGACACTTCTCGTTCTGGCATAGTCTTCTCCTTAAAATAAAGAAGGGCGAAGTATACGCTTCGCCCTTTGAAAAACTCTTTTAAAAATTAGTCACCAAAGTTGACATCAAGTAAGTTGATGCCATCGATCTGTACATCGAAGTAAGGAGCAGAACGATATTCAGGAAGTTTAGATTCTTCGAAAACACCATTTTCAATAACATTGGTTTCTCCAGCAAAATCGCCATCGATATCCGCAAGATAAGCCGTTAAATGACCATTAGCGTCAACAGTGGCGCCAGTGTTCTTGCCTTCCGCCTTAGTGACGGTGAATTTGGAGGTGTCGAAAACATGGAGAGTTCCAGCCTTGAGTTTGGCCTTCACTTCAGCGATCTTTTCGGCAGTACCAGCAGCACAAGCAGTACCCAATTCCGTCAATTGAACAGAATCAGTATCGATGGTGCCGGAATATTCGGTATCGATTTCGGTGCCGTTAGCAACAGAATCGATAAGGTATTCATAATAAGGAGCCCAGTTGATCTTGGAAGAGACAAGGAAGGTGTTAGGGCAACGGGAAGCAGTAGATCCGTTGTAGGAAACATTAGGAACACCAGCAGTTTCGCAAGCGGAAGGAGCACCCATGGAGTCGGCGTGTTGAGAAATAACAGCGGCACCACGAGAGATGAGGTTGTTAGCACTCTCTTTTTCTTTGGTTTCATCATACCAAGAACCAGTGAAAGTGACATCCATGACAACGCCAGGGATATCCTCAGTTTCATCGATGATGGATTTGACACCAAGATAGTAAGAAGTATAACCGGAGATAACTTCGGCATAAGTATAAGCACCGACATAACCGATCTTGACATTGCCGTCATCATCGAAGTTCTTGGCTTCTAATTTGCCAGCCTTCTTCAATTCAACGATCTTGAGACCAGCGGTTACGCCAGCTAAATATCTACCTTCATAAATAGAGGCAAAAGCATTGTGGAAATTCTTTAAATTCACTTGTTTGGATTGAGTTCCAGTTGCATGAGCGAATTGAACATCGGGGAATTCTCTTGCTGCTTTGATCATGTGTTCTTCATGACCGAAGGAATCAGCGAAGACAAGGTTGCAACCTTGATCCGCTAAATCGGCAGCGGTGTCATAGCAGACTGTTTCTTCAGCAATGCCGCTCTTGACAATCAATTCGACGCCTTTCTTCTCACAAACGGATGTCATGGCATCGATGAAGTTTTTGTCATAAGTGGAGTTAGAATCGTGTAAAGTGATCAATCCGACTTTGACTTTTGTTTTAGCAGAACCAGTGTTAGTTAATCCAGTTTCGCCACCACAACCTGCTAAAGACAAGACAGAAACGGCTAAGACAGCTAGACTTTTAAGACCTTTTTTCATTTTCTTTTCTCCTTTGTCTGGTCTAAATCACGACAACTGGAAAAGAAAGCCTCTAAAATTAAAAAATGGTTGACCGACACATTCGTAGTGATGAATTTACGGTTCATCGTAGAGACTTCCCACCAATTAGGGTAATTATACGAATAAGACTGCTTCAACGATTTCATTATAGGTGGGCTACAAGTGGCTTGTAAATCTCTTTTTGATTGAAAGCGGTTTTTCATTTTAGAACCTTAAAAAAGGCTTTAAATGGGAGAAAAACCGTTTTTTCTTAAAGGGTTTTATTCCACTTTTAAAGCTTTAAAGTACTAATAAAATAAATATAATTTTCTTGCTAAATTTTCTAATTATTCTTTCTTATTGTTGACGAAATATTCGATGATGGCTTTTCTTGTGATGATACCGATAAAAATATCGTGGTCATCTGTCACAGGAACAAAGTTTTGATTCATCGCTAAATGTAGCAAATCATCCATATTGGCATCAAATCGAATCGACTCTACTCTCGTTTGGAAAGGGACGTCACTGATCTTATAATTCTCAGCTGACTTATAATTCATATTCCTTTCGCGTTTCACAAACCAAAACAAATCACCGACAGCAACAGTGCCCATATACTTTCCTTCGTCAGAAAGCACAGGAATTGCGGTGTAATGATGGAAATCCAACTTTTCAGCAACTTGACGGAACGTATCGTGTTCGTTCACATAAGCGACCTGACTTTTCGGGATTAAGAAAAATAGAATGTTCATAATGATCCTTTTGTTTTATTTCTGTCTCTATTTTAACACAAAGAAAGCTTCTTTTAAAAATCGGTCCATCCTAAGACGGATCGATTCTTATCATCAAATCAAAATATTAGTCTTCAACTCTCTTACCGAGTTTTTTGTCTAACTTGATCATGCCGATAGGATCGACACTGTAGCGATCGTAAAGTTCAATCAATTCGTGAGAGTGTTCTTCTTCCTCGGTTTGTTCATCCACATACCACTTTAAGAAGGACTGAGAACGATAATCTTTGTCAGCAACGGCTTGATCCATCAAACCATAGATGAGAGAAGTGACAAGTTCTTCGTGCTCTAATTGTTTTGCTAAAGGTTCTCTTAAATCTTTATAGGTGTTTCTAGGGGCACGGATGTCTTCTAAAACGACTTTATAGCCTTGTTCATGAACATATTTGATGAACTTTTCGGCGTGTTCTACTTCTTCCTTGTATTGCTTATTAAACCAACCAGCAAAGCCATACCATCCTTGTTCTTCATAATAGTTTGCAATCTCAAGATAGATATATGCACTCTCATATTCTGCTCTGATTTGTTCGTTGATCAATTGGATCAATTTTTCACTTACTTTTGCCATAAATATAATCTCCTTTGTGATGGCTTTATTATAGCACAACTAAACATAGGGGGTGTCAAAGACGCTCTTAAAAATAAGACAGGTCTCAAGAGGAGAAATAATGTTTATTTCCATTTTTCTATTCTATTATTTGTTAAAAATAAAGTTATATGTATAATATTTAAGTCCTTTTTCATTTGGAGGTACGAATTATGTCAAACAAAAAGAACTTCTACATCACCACACCTATTTATTACGCTTCTGGCAACATCCATATCGGTCACACTTATTGCTGTGTCGCCGCAGATACCATTGCTAGATACAAAAGATTAGCGGGTTATAATGTTCGCTTCATGACCGGAAGTGACGAACATGGTCAAAAGATCCAAGAAAAAGCTATTGCAGCTGGTGTGGATCCTCAGACTTATGTCGATAATATTGTCGCTTCTTTTAAACAAGTCTGGAAAGACTTAGATATTTCTTATGATTACTATGTCAGAACCACCGACGCAAGTCACATGGCTCTTGTTCAAAAGGTTTTCTCTGAATTGTTAGAGAAAGGCGATATCTATCTTGGTGAATACAAGGGCTGGTATTGCACTCCTGACGAAACCTTCTGGTCTGATTCTCAAGTCGTCGTGGATGAGAACGGAAATCACTTCTGCCCGGATTGCCACAGACCGGTTCACTTAGATTCTGAGCAGGCTTACTTCTTGAATGTTAAGAAGTTTGTTCCTTGGTTATTAGAATTCTATAACCAAAATCCAACTTTCTTCTCCAAAGACAAGATGAATGAGATGATCAACACCTTCATCAAACCTGGATTAGAAGATCTTTGTATCACTAGAACCTCCTTCAGCTGGGGTGTTCCTATCAAAGAAAATCCTAAACATGTCATCTATGTTTGGATTGACGCTCTTCTCAACTATATCTCTGCTTTAGGATATAAGACCGAGGATGAGTCTTTGTTCAACACCTTCTGGGGAGATGATTGTGAAATCGTTCACCTCGTCGGTAGAGATATCACTCGTTTCCACACCATCTATTGGCCTATCTTATTAAAAGCCTTAGGTATCAGAGAGCCTGACCAAGTCATCGTTCACGGTTTACTTCTCACTAAGAGCGGTGTCAAATTATCCAAATCTTTAGGTAACGCCCTCTCTCCTTATCCTCTCATTGAGAAATATGGTGTCGATGCTCTCCGTTACTATATGGTCAGAGAGATTCAATTTGGTACTGATGGAAACTTCACTCCTACTCAGTTCGTGGATAGACTCAATTCTGACTTAGCTAACTCCTATGGTAACTTAGTCAACAGAACTCTTTCTATGATGAACAAATACTTTGAAGGAGTTATCCCTGAATACGCAGATCCTACTTCCGATATCACCAAGAAGCTTTATGAAGACATCAAAGAGAAATTGGTCCAATACAACGCCGCTATGGAATCTATGGATATCACCTTAGGTGCCGCTAAAGCGATCGAACTTATCAATCTCGGTAACAAATATTTCGATGATATCGCTCCTTGGACTCAAGCCAAAGAAGGCAATATTGTTCTCTTAAAAGAATGCTTATATGCCGCTGCAGAAATCATCCGTATCGGTTCTATCATCCTCTCTCCCATCATGCCCAATAAGACTGTGGACGCTCTCAATCAAGAGAATGTTCCTGAAGAGCTTAGAACTCTTCCTTCTACGGAAGTCATCGGTAAACTTTCTAACATTCACATCAACGAACTCTCCGCTCTCTTCCCTCGTTTGAAGAAAGATGATGAAGTAAAATACCTCGTCGAATTGATCGACGGACCTAGTCAAAAATAAATGATAGGTTAGTGGCTGAGCCACTAACCTTTTTTGCAGTTCTACCCTAAAGTTTTCGAACATTTTTCCGATAAAGATAAAGGCCTTATGTTATAATTTTTTTGAGGAAAACAATATGAATAAAGCAAAAGTTTATTTTATTAAAGACATCACTCCTGAAAACATCGTCAAAATTTATAAAGCCTTAGGAAGAACCTTAAAAGGAAATGTTGGCGTCAAGATTTCTACAGGTGAAATGGGTGGACACAACTATCTTCATCCAGAATTGATCAAAGATATTGTCAATGAAGTTAACGGCACCATCGTGGAATGCTGCACCGCTTATGGGGGCAGCAGAGAAGAAAAAGCCAAGCACTGGGAAACCATCAAAGCTCACGGTTTCCTCGATTTCTTCAAAGTGGATTTAATGGATGAATTTAATGAGATTGAAATCCCTGTCCATCACGGTATTCATTTAGATAAAGATATCGTCGGTGAACATCTCAACAACTATGATTCCTTATTGATTCTCTCTCACTTCAAAGGTCATATGATGGGTGGCTTTGGTGGCGCATTAAAGAATATCGCTATCGGTATCGCCTCCACACACGGAAAAGCTTATATCCACTCTGGTGGAAGAACTATCAGTTCTAAAGATTGCTGGGAAAAAGGATTTATCGCCGGTCAAGATGAGTTCTTAGAATCTATGGCGGATGCTAATGAAGCCGTCATCTCTTATGTCGGTGCAAAAAATATGGCTTATATCAATGTCGCCAACCGTCTCTCTGTCGATTGTGATTGTGACTCCAATCCTGCAGAACCAGAAATGGGAGACCTTGGTATCTTTGCTTCTTTAGATCCTGTCGCCTTAGATCAAGCTTGTTATGATGCCGTAAAGAATGCAAAAGATCCTGGAAAAGCCGCTTTGATTGAAAGAATGGATTCAAGACATGCCATCAGAACTGTAGAAGCAGCTAACGAACACAATCTTGGTATCAGAGAATACGAACTTATCGAATTATAAGAATTGAGAGCTCCCCAAAAAGGAGCTCTTTTTTCTGCCTTGAATCCAGTAGAAAATCTATTGAATTCTATACTTTATTTATATATAATGTTGTCGGTCCCAAAACGAGGGGCTTTTTATTTGACACATGAAGTCGAGGTGAATACACAATGAGAGAAAAAGTCGCTTTGGTTTGTACAGAATGCGAAAGCAGAAACTACAACGCCACTAAGAAAAAAGGGGATGGCGTACGCTTACAAGTGATGAAATATTGTCCCAAATGTGGAAAACATACACTTCATAAGGAGGGAAAATAAAAATGAATAAAATTGGAAAATATTTCCGTGGAGTAGCCGAAGAAGCCAAACGTGTTCGTTGGCCCGATTCTAAACTCTTATGGAAATCTGTCGCTATCGTTCTCACTATCACAATTGTCACTGCCCTTTCTATCACTTTATTCGACTGGATGGCAATCCAGATCAACAGAGCATTCGATATTGCTTTCCCTAAGGACTCCTCTTCCGCTAGCAACACTGCTGCGGCCATGTTATTTCATTTGATTGGAGGTAAATTCTAATGAGCGAATTCGAAAACAACTCTCAGGAAAATGTTACTGCACTTCCTGAAAAGGCTTGGTACGTTATCAATACCTTTGCCATGAGAGAAAGACAGGTCAAAGAAGACTTAGAGAAGAGAGCTGTCTCTTTCAACATGCAAGATAAGATCTTCCGTGTCATCTGCGCTGAATACGAAGAACCCGTCTTCGATGAAAACGGCAAACAAAAGATGACCAAAGATAAAAAGACTGGTGAAATGGTTCCTAAGGTCAAAGTTAAGAACTATTATCCTGGTTACATCTTCGTGGAAATGATCATGACCGATGAAACTTGGTTCGTCGTCAGAAACACTGCCGGTGTCTCTGGTATTACTGGTTCTTCCGGTAAAGGTGCAAAGCCTTTCCCGATTCCTCGCGAAGAAATCGAACCCGTTCTCAAGAGAATGCACATCGAAGATCCCGATATCTTCTCCGAATATCAAGTTGGTGATATGGTTAAGATCATCTCTGGTACCTTCGCGGATTGTGAAGGTGTCATCAACAGCATCGATACCGAAAAGAAGGAAGCCAATGTCGAAGTTATCTTCATGGGCCGTTATCAAACCTTCACCGAAAAATTCACCAATATCGAAAAAGCAGTCGATACTTCTAACAACGACTAATACAATGTCAGCTGAAAAGCTGACATTTTTTATTTAAAATGTCCTAGCAAAGCTAGGACAACGATTTAATTAATTAAACTTCTTCTCTTCTCAGATGTGACATCCTTGATTAGGTTTGGGAGGGCTCTTTCAAACTCTAATCCATATAGAAGTCCATCCACCCCATCTTGAATGTTGTATTGTATGCTCTTATGAACAAAATCATGAGCGATTTCCACTGCTTTTTCAATGCGGATACCATTGAGAAGAGCCCCAACAATCGCAGAACAAAACGTATCGCCAGCTCCATGATATGTTCCGCCCAAATCTTGAGTGGTATAAATAAATTTTTGGCCTCTATCTCTGTCAAAGATTGCACATCCAACTTCTCCTGTATCTTGGAAAGTTAAACCAGAAAGAACCACAAATCTAGGCCCTAAATGAGAAAGAGAAGCCACCATATCTTTTGCGTAAATGGTGCTGACACTATCCCCGTGATATGGAAGGTCTAAAAGTGCACAAGCTTCCGTCAAATTTGGAACAATCAAGTCCGCTTGTTCACAGAGTCTTCTCATCTCATCAATATGATCTCTTCCAAAGCCTGAATATATTTTACCGTGATCTGCAAAAGCGGGGTCTACCACAATCAAAGTATCTTCTTTTCTTAATCGAGCGAAAATCTCTTCAACTAGTTTTCCCTGTCCTTCTGCTAGATATCCAGTATAGATGCAATCGAAATGGGTTTGATATCCTTTCCATTGATCAATGAAAGGTAAGACATCATCCGCTAAATCCTTCATTTTCCAAGAAGGAAAGGCAGTGTGATTAGAAAACAAAGCCGTAGGAACCCCAACGGTTTCGATTCCTAAAGCCGAAATTACCGGTAAAGCAACAGTTAAAGAGCAACGACCAAGGCAACTATAATCTTGTATAGTTAAGCATCTTTTTTGAACATCTTGTTTCATGAAATATCCTTCCAAATAATCTATTGTTCTTGAAGCGATTCTAATAATGTCTTCATTGGGATAGCAAACACTTCAGAAAAGTGATGAAGAGCATGTTCATCGGGTTTAGATTCCCCTCTTTCCCATCTTAAAACTTCTTCATCATCTACTCCAATATGGTCTGCTACATAACAAAAATCGACATGATAAGTAGAATAAACAGCTTTTAATATCGTGACAAATGTCATTCGTTTTCCTCTTCAACAACAATGACTTCTTCTTTGCTTTCAGCACTCTCACTATTTTTGATTTTGCGAGGGTTCTTCTTGAGTTCAGAGATGTTGATAATTCTAACATCTTTTTCTTCTTCAACAGAGGTTGCCATTTCTTTTTCTTCGTTTTCTTTTCTTTCTTTTTCTTCCTTCAAATAACGATTAGTGTTATGAAGCTTTACGAAGAAATTGGCCAAAGAAACAATACCAACAACTGTGATAGCGACACCGCAAATCAAGAGCATATATTTTTTCACATCATCGGTTCTATTGTAGAAGAAATACAAATATAAAACACCTGCAGCAATCAAAAAGGCAGCAACAATAAAGGCTAAGACACCAAAGAGAACATTCTTTTCTTTTCCTAAAATCTTATCTAAGCCATAAATGATAACGATAATGCTATAAACAAAAATAAACCCAGAAACAAATAAGGTGAAGATATCTAGTAAAACACTATGATTGACAAACAAAACAATAGCAAAAGCAATTGAGAGAGTACCCGAAAATATATCTACATTCATTGGCGTTCTATATAAGGCATATCCAGAAAAGATATTTAATACACCATAAACTGCAAAAATCACACCTACTGCAATAGATAACGCCGCTGCTACAATATCTTCATTATCCACTAATAAGGAAGTAATAATAAAAATAGCTCCTAAAACAATTAAAACAGACGCTTGAATTCCTTTGATCCATTTGTAAACGTCAATGTTGCCAATCTTAATTTCTTTGTTTTCCATGTTGTACCTCGGCTACAAACAAAAACATTATAAATGTTTTTTGTCTCGCGTGAAACACTATAGGTGCAAAAAATAACAAAATTGCTTTTTCCTTGTGCATAGATTCTAAAAAAGCAAAAAGTTTTTATTCAAAAGTGCACTTTTACTTTAATTCACACAAAAAATAAGATAAGATTATCAAGCAAAAAAAAGATTGATGAGAGGTGACCAGATGAATCCGTTTATGAAATTAGCAATTGAAGAAGCAAAACAAGGAATCCAAAACCAACACGGTGGTCCTTTTGGTGCTGTTATTGTCAAAGATGGTAAAGTCGTCGGTAAAGGTCACAATCAAGTTATCAAAAATAATGACCCTACCTGTCACGGAGAGATTATGGCCATCAAAGATGCTTGTAAAACGCTAAACACATTCGATCTCTCTGGTTGTGAAATCTACACCACAGGTTATCCTTGCCCAATGTGCTTTGGTGCCATTCTTTGGGCAAATATTGGCAAAATCCACTATGGATGTGATGTCAACGATACCGAAATCATCGGCTTCCGCGACAAAAAATTCTACGAAGAACAAGAAAACAACATCAAAAATCTCACGATTCAAGTAGATAGAGACGCTTGCTTAGCTCTCTATGAAGAGTACAAGAATATCACCGATAAAACACATTATTAATAGGAGTTTAACTCCTATTTTTCTTTGTGCTTCTGAAATAGAAACCTGTGTTTTCAAAATATAAGTTGTTAATTATCAAATCCATTCACTTTTTGTTCTCGTTTTCATAAAAAGTTTTCTTTTTTCTCTGATAACAACCGCTTATCGCCAAAGTAAAAGTTATTATTATTTATAATAATACTTTGTTGTTTTTTGATAACTCGAAGTGTATAATACCCCTACATGCGTTTTTTGTACGCATTTGATTCAATGTTAAGGAGGGTTTAAACCTTATGAAACGTACTTATCAGCCCAGCAAAATTAAAAGAGCTCACACCTGTGGATTCAGAGCTAGAATGGCTACCAAAAGCGGAAGAAAAGTCTTAGCTAGAAGAAGAGCTAAGGGAAGAGTCAGATTGACTCAGGCTTAATCAAGATTGTTTTCGGCAAATGAAAAAATCTTACCGATTGCTCAAGAGTCAGGATTTTAAATCCGTCTTGGACCAAAGACATTGTGCCGGAAAGAATTCATCCGTTTCGGTATTCTACGCTTCTAACGACGAGATGAAACATGCACGTATCGGCGTTTCCGTATCTAGCAAGATTGGAAACGCGGTTACTCGTGTCAGAGTTAGAAGACAGCTTCGAGCGCAGATCAATCTCCTGAATGTGTTAGATTTACCATTTGATGTTGTCATCATTGCTCATTCTGGCTATTTGGCCAAAACATTTGAGGAAAATACTGAAATCTTACGTAATTGCTTCAGCCATATCTGTGCTCCATCCAAAGGGGAACAAGCATGAGAACTAATACGAACAGATTTGTTAAACGGTGGATAGCTCCTATTGCGGGAACTATCGCTGTTTTAAGTTTGTCCGGTTGTACAAAAGCTTTCTGTACCAATCAGGACAAAGCGAACCAATTATTCGGCTATTACGGAAACCTTTATGCCAACCAAGTCGTTGACACCCAAACCGTTTTAGATGACTCTACTACAGAACTTTCATACGATGCAAAGAAGTTAAACACCCATAGATCCACTTTGTTTTCTACATTAAGCGAAGAGAAAGGTCTTTCTTCTCCCGATGTCGCTTTCTTAGACTTCATGGATCAAAAAGCCAAGAAATTTGCAGAAGATAATGCATCTCTTTGGAAAACGGGTGGTGCTTTAGCTTCCTCCACTAGTAACGGCATCGCCAAAGAAATTGCTTGGCACGTCGGTATCTATGCGGGTATCAAGGAAGAAAATGGTAAAACCGTCGTCGGAAACCTTTGGCAAAACTTCGATGCTTGGTATGAAGAAGCCGTCTTAGATGATTCTGTCGGCATCTTAAAAGCACCTTCTGCTGGTTGGGTTGCCACGATGAAGAGTGTTACCGCCACTGCCATCAACACCAATACCGCCTGTATCTCTCCTGAGAGCAAGACCTTCCAACAAGACGGTTCTTCTATCTACGTTGAAGGAAAAACTTGGGGTCAGGCATTCGCGGAATATGGTTTCTTGGAAGGATTATTCGTTTATCCTTTCGCCTATATCATCCACGCCATCTCTTCCGCCTTCTCTAACTATGAGTGGGCTCAAATCTTAGCCATCGTCGTAGTTACTTTGATGGCAAGAATCTTCACCGTCATCTCTTCTGTCTTCCAGTCTAAAACGCAAAGCAAACAAGCAAAGATCCAACCTTTGCTCAATGAATTGCAAAAGAAATATCCTAACAACGCCACCGATAGAGAAGAAAAACAAGCGATGGCGATGGAACAAGCTAGAATCATGAAGAAAGCAAAGGTTCATCCTTTGTTACCGATGTTATTCATGATCATCCAATTCCCTCTCTTCATCTGTGTCTGGTCCGCTTTACAAGGATCTGCCGCACTTGCAGGTGGTAATTGGTTAGGACTCTCCCTGACAACGAAGGTCAGTGAGTGCTTCATGAATTATCCCAACACTCCTGGTGCGTTAACCGGTATCTTCATCTTTATCTTCATGACCATTGGTAACGTTCTCTCCTCCGCAACCAGCATGTTCTTCACTTCTTGGAGAACTAAGAACTTCGGTGGAGCTCAACCTACAAGAACTGACGCCAACGGAAACGTCATGGATCCTAACAAAACTATGAAAACCATCTCCATTGTCATGATGGGATTTGTTGTCATCATGGGATGGAACTTACCCGCAGGTATGGGTATTTATTGGTTCTTAGGTGCCGTCATCTCTATCTTCCAAACTCTCTTGATGGAAATCTTCCAAACAAGAAACAGACATCGCCTTGCCGCTGAAACAGGTGATGGATCTACTTTAGCTGCTATCCGTAGAAGCAAACATCACGACAAAACCAAAGCAGAAGCAGATCGCAAAGGCAACAAGAAATCCAAATCTGATAAGCCCTTATGGAGGTAACGACTCATGAATAAATACGAAGGAAAATCCGAACAAGAAGCCGTAAAGAAAGCTTGCGCTGACCTCGGTGTCGATGCTAGCAATCTCAATTACCAAGTCATTTCTGTCAAAGAGAACCTCTTTGGCAAAACTGTCGTCATCGGTATCTATTCCATCAATGATGTCATTGTTTTTGCAGATGATTACATCAAACGTTGTCTTCACGCTCTTGGTTTAGATGGTAACACCCGTGCCAAGTATGAAGATGGTGTCATCAAATTAGATATTGTCACCAACAGAAACAAGAATGTCATCGGAAGAAACGGAGACACTCTCCGCTCCATCAACGAATTGACTCGCTCTGCTTGCTTCAATCGTTTCGGTGGACATTACCGCATCCTTCTCAACTGCGACGGCTACAAAGAAGTAAAATATTCTAAGTATGCTGCTATCGCTAGAAAGTATGCAAACGAAGTCAGAAGAACTCATGTCACTGCTATCTTAGATCCTATGACTAGCGATGAAAGAAGAATCATCCATCAAGCATTGACTGGATATCCTAACATCAGAACTCAGTCTTTAGGCGCTGGACATCAAAGACATGTCACCATCCAATATGTTCCGGATGGAAGCAAGATCTCTTCTAACGAAGACTAAAGAAAGCTCAAAATTGGATTCAGGGGGAGGAAACTCCTCTTTTTCTTTTTTTAAGCATCAAAAAAGGTTTCTAAGGAGAAGTATATTCTCTTTTAGAAACCTATTTCTATTATTCTTGATTTTGGCTTTGGATACCCTTGGAGATCTTTTCGATGAAATGATTTTCGGAAAGAGCAACGATATCGGAAACAATAGAAGCAACAGATTTGGCGTTAGCGGCACCGTGAGCTTTATAAACGATTTTCTTTGTACCTAAGATAATCGCGCCACCCTGCTCTGTATATCCAAATAAGGAATAGATAGTATCAGAGATCTTTTTGACATTGGGATCGTTGACATCGTTCATTTTTGCGATACCTCTACAGATCATACCAACGGCTTCCGCATTCTTTAATAAAACATTGCCAGAGAAACCATCCGCTACGATGACATCACACTTTCCTAAGAAAGGATCACATCCTTCGATATTACCGATGAAGTTAAGATCGCTATTCTTCAATAATTCGAAGGTTTCTTTTCTTAATTTATCTCCCTTAGTATCTTCTGTCCCCACATTGAGGAGGCCGACTCTAGGATTATCTTTATTGAGGTAGGCGCTCATAAGAGCGGAACCTAATTGAGCAAATTGAACGAGCTTTTCGCTTGTAGCGTCCACATTGGCACCACAATCCACTAAGCAAATACGATTGAATTTATAATCATAAAGAAGTCCAGCTAACGCAGGGTGCATCACGCCTTCCACTAAACCTAATCGACGGATGGCGGAGACAAAGACCATGCCAGTAGGACCGGCGGTGACAAGACCAACGGTATCTTCGTCTTGGTTTAAAGATTCAAAGGAAGAGAAAATAGAGCATCTATCTTTAAAACGAAGCAAAGACATGGGATCATGAATGGATTCAGGAAGTGCAGGAGAATCAATGATTTCATAATCTTCTTTCTTTTCCCCACGCTCTTCTAAAACTTTCTCAATGATGGATTGGGTTCCTACCACAACCATTTTATAATTAGGATGTTCTCTTCTGGCTTGAATCGCCCCAAGAATCATCTCTTCTTCGCCTCTGTCAGACAACTGCGTATCGATTACAATCTTCTTCATATAAATACCTCTTATGCGCTTGAATAGGATACTTTATTTACTATTTTTTTTCAAGAAGACAGGGAATAAAGATATGTAAAAGTAATATAAATTATTAATTTATATATATACTAATACTTCCCTTTTTCCCTTGATAAAATGAAGGAGTTGTTTGAGTATTTTTCACAAACAAAAAAACAAAAGTAAAGAAATGGCGCCATATTTCTATGACGCCATTTTATTTTCTAAAATCTAAGTTTTAGTTGATGCCGATCAAGAGATCGTACACATCCTGTTTTCCGTCGTAAGCAGCGACTTCTAAACGAGGATATTTGGCTTGAATTTGATTGACAAGAGCATCTGCTTGTTCAGCAGAAACCGTCTGTCCATAGAAGAAGAATAAGGCTTCTTTATTTTCAATATCTTCAACATTGGCTAAAAGATTATCCACAGCTTCTTCTAAAGTCTTGTTACAACCAACAAGAGAGTTGTTCACGCCTTCGATATAATCGCCTTTGATGCATTTGACACCATTGACAGAAGTATCACGGCTAGATTTGCAGATGAATCCAGAGACCAACCAATCGTTGATTTCTTCCATGGAATCATAGCATTCATCCGCGGTTTCTTCATCACCAACGATCATACCTAAACAAGCATAACCAGCAGGGATAGTCTTGGTTTCTAAGACTCTGACGTGACTATCCTTATATAAGTCGGCAGCTTGACGAGCGGCCATAAGGATATTGGATTCATCAGGAAGAACGATGATTTCATCGGCGTTAGCTTCTTTGAAAGCATCGATGAGTTCTGCGGAAGAAGTATTCATGGTTTGTCCGCCATTGATGACAATATCACTTCCTAAATCTTTGAACATTTGGATGATACCATCGCCTTGAGCGATAGAGACAACCGCATATTTCTTTCTTGTCTTTTTCTTTTCTTCTTTCTTGGCTAAAACTTCATTGTGTTGCAAAGCCATATTCTCCATCTTGAAAGAGACAAATTCACCGTATCTTTGAGCGAATTCGATGATTTCATAAGGCTTCTTGGTATGGATGTGAACTTTCACAATCGTACCATTTTGGAAACAGACAATAGAATTTCCGTGATCAGAAAGATATTGGATGAATTCTTGTAAATTGAATGCGGCAACATCGATCTTAGAAGTCATCAACTGAAGAAGGAATTCGGTGCAGTATCCGTAATCTAAGACAGAGTTTTCATTGAAGAGAGAGTAATCCACAGAAGGAAGAGCAGAGGCGGATTCATGGAATTCTTCGCCACCGATTTCTTCACCAGTGAAGAACTTTAAAAAGCCTTCAAAGATAGTGAGTAAACCTTTACCACCGCTATCCACAACTCCACTTTCTTTCAAGATAGGAAGTAAGTTAGGAGTGTTATCCAAACTGACTTTCATCGCTTGAACTACCATGGAGAAGAAAGAAGTATAGGTGATATTTTCGTAATCGATTGTATTACGAATGGTTTCAATACCTTCTCTAGCGACAGTGAGGATGGTTCCCTCAGCAGGATCGGCAACCGCACGATATGCAACTTTGTATGCTTCCACCATTGCCATGACAAAATCAAAGACAGTGGCTTCTTCTTTTCCCTCTAATCCTTTGGCTAAACCATTGAAATAACGGGAAGAGAGAACGCCAGAATTACCTCTAGCGCCAAACAACATACCCTTAGCTAAATCTTGGGCAATCGAAGAGATAGATTCGCTCTCTTTGATTTGCTTCAAACCATTCGCCATGGTCAACTTCATATTTGTACCTGTATCACCATCGGGAACAGGGAAAACATTCAAATCGTTGATGTCCTGAAAATGAGCGGATAAGTTTTGAAAACCAGCTTGTAAAATTTGATTGAATAAGGTGCCGTTAATTACTTTGCAATCCATCGTTATTCGCCTACGACAGTCACTTCTTCACCATAGTGCATAGCCATGACGGTTTCAGGTCCGCAGGAAGCACCAAGGATAGGTCCAAGGTGAGAAATGAAAACCTCTTTGAAGTGAATCTTTTCAGCAATCATATCTGCAATCTTTTGAGCATCTTCGGGGCAGTCGGCATGAGTGATGGCAAGATAGTTGTGCTCAGGATCGATAGCAGTTCTGATGACAGAATCAGCGATCTCTTGTAAAGCGGCTTGTCTACCTCTAACTTTCTTGAGGGCGATGTTGTGGCCGTGAGCATCGGAGATCAAAATAGGTTTGATACCGATGATGTTACCAAAGAAGGCAGCACCAGCTTTGACTCTACCAGCATTCTTTAAATAAGTGAGGGAGCCAACAGTAGCCCATTCGTTGAATTTTAATTTTTCTTTTTCAATCCAAGCAGCGATTTCATCGACGCTCTTTCCTTCGTCTCTCATCTCAGCGGCTTTGATACCGATAAGACCTTGAGCCATACCAGAAGTGAGAGGATCGACAACAATGATCTTGCTGCCAGGTCTCTTCTGCATGATTTCTTCAGCAACCTTAGCGCCTAATTTAACAGAAGCAGAAAGTCCGGAAGAACATCCGATGTAAAGGATGTCATTTCCCATATCGAGATATTTATTGAAAGCTTCCACGAAGGCATCTTCCTTAACCTGAATGGTGTAAGGTCTCTTCTTAGCTCTCATGAGATCATAGAACTCTTTAGAAGAAAGTCCTTCCCAAGCTAAATCGGCATCATACTCTTTGTCATCAATAGAGACACCCATCTTGACATAAGTGATGTTGAATCTAGTTAATAATTCAGGGCTCATGTCACAAGTGGAGTCCAAAATAATAGTAATATTTTTCATACTATCTCCTTTTTCTACGTTTCACACGCGTAATTATTATATTAAATACATTTAATATAACCTATAATTATTTTTTTAAACAAAAATGCTATATTCTTAAAAACGCCGATAACTACGGGAGTTTTGAAGAAAAATGTTAAAAATAAATATATGTTTTTGTATACTTTATGCTATACTTTACAGGTATGATTATCAACGATTTGGATTATCTTAAAGAACGTGAAGCGGTTATCCAAAAGCTCACGTTCCAGCAGTTTGTCTCCAAGATGGTCGGTCTTGGTTACAAACTGAAATATAACAGAAGCATCTATAGTCAATTCCCTTTCAAAAACAAGAAGGGAAAATTTAATCTATACGCCTATATGCTTTCCGATCAAAATCCATTCACATTAACTATCAACCAATACGAAGGTAAAAATAAAGCAGTTCTATTAAAATACACTTCTTACAAAGGTTCTTGTTTACTCAATATCATGGAGCAGTGCTATTACTACATTTCCATGTTAGACGAGATCAAAATAGAACGATTCGAAAGTGGAAAAAGAGAAAGACCTCTATTCGATAAAGACATCGCAAGACAAGTCATGATTCAAGCCTTTCTTCACACAAGATGGTTTGAACTTCTCCCTCCTGCCATTTCTCTCTTTGATGATCGCTTAGAAATCGAGTTTTATTGTGGCATCTTTGGAAACAGCCTTGCTCAAGTTCAAAACGGAAATATCAACCCAATTGATAATTTCTTAGAATCCTTGGTTTCATTAGCAAACTTAGACAAGGAAAGTGATATCGGAATGCAAGCTCTCATCAACAAATACGGAAAGAACTCCATCACTTTTGAAAACGGAAAAGTCATCGCCCGTGTTCCTTTTGCTTTTGAAACTACCCTCACTAGATTCCGTAAAGCTCGCTACGAACACCTCCTTCTCAATGACGCCCAAAAGAGCGTGCTAAGATACATATATGACAATCCGCAAGCCACCGCAAAAGAAATTGCACAGAATTTGAGTTTTTCAGAGATTTATGTAAAGAAAATCTTTGTGTATTTAAAAGAGATTGGATATTTAGAACGCGGAGGTTCTAAGAAGAAAGGCTTTTGGAAAATCAACAATTTAAGTTAGTTTATGAAAAAGATATTGGTTTCTGATTTTGATAACACATTACTTTTTGACCATCATTTTAAAGAAGAAGACATCCAAGCGATTCACTCTTTCCAGAAGGATGGGAATCTTTTTGCTGTGTGCACGGGAAGATCTTATGAAGGAATCCGCGTTCCTTCAAAAGGTTATATCGATTATGACTATTACATTCTTGCCACAGGTTCTTATATTTTAGATCGGAAAGCAAACGTTGTTTTCCAAAGCCCATTAAGACAAGAAGATATCGCTCATTTTGAAGAGAAATACCGTAATCGTTATCTGATGGCATATAACACTGGCAATCAATACTACGCCGAAGATATCTATTATCAGAAAACTTTTGGAGCCGCAGATATCATAACAATGACAGGAAGTCTGATGTCCTTAGCGATTCTTTGTGAAAACACGCAACAAGCTCAATTAGAAGAAGAAATCATCGAGAAAGAATTCCCAAATCTCAAAGGATTTGTGAACAAAATCTTCATCGATGTCGTCAACAAAGAGTGTTCCAAAGGCTCCGCCCTTTCCTATTTAAAACAACGTTATCCCGACTCAAAAATATATGGAATCGGTGACTCCTATAACGATTTATCCTTATTAGAAGCAAGTGATATCTCCTTCACTTTCTCCTCCTCCCCAGAAGACATCCAAAACCAGGTAGATCATGTCGTTAATAGCGTTGCCCAAGCGATTGAAATCATTCGAAAAGATTGCTGATGATTAATCAACATTTGGATTAAAATAGAAAAGTTGGTTTTAGAATAAACCAACTTTTTCTTTTCTATTTTTTTCGGATATAATACATTCTAGAACCGAAGTCACCGAGCATTCTCACTCTCTCATCATAGCCAACACCTGACCATTCTTGAGCAAGGGTAGCACCGACCGTTCTGAAGGCGGCGCCAGAGAGTGTTCCACTGTCTTCTTCAGAATACATTTCAAGGTATTTCGAGATGATAGGAAGCAGTCTTCCATCTGGATTGATATGAATGGGAGATACCATGTTGACCAGGTTTCCAAATCTCTTTAAGGCAATACTTTCTTTTCTTGTCTTGAATTCATATTGAGCATCATCTTCTAATCCATAAACGATGAGATGTCCTTCTTTGGGATTGGGTTTACCAATCAGAATGAATTGAGAGACAATCGCTTCATTTTCGCCTAAGAACTCAATCATTTTATGATCGGAATCAATGATGGTTCTATCTTGAATCACCTTACCCCATTGGAATAATTCTCGATGTTCTTTATAGTAATCAATCTGTTTGATCAAAACGTTAGGGTCTTTTCTTCCGATGACATCATTCAAATCTAATTCATAGCCTAAAACACCTAAAGCGGCGATGTTAAACTTCGTGTCATAAGAAGTGTAACGAAGCAATTGGTTACTTGTTTTTGCAGCCACGTGATTCGACATGACAGAAGGAGGATAGAATAACAAACCGCCTTCTTGAATCAACAATCTTTGATAAGAGTCTGTATCATCACTCATCCAAGATTGAGGGAAGTAAGATAACATTCCTAAATCAAAACGATTTCCGCCTGAGGCACAGTTTTCAAACAATACGTTAGGGAATTCTTTGATTAGACGTTCTAATACCGAATATAAGCCTCTACAATAATCATAGAAGAAGGTTCCATTACGATTATCGTAATCGCTGATACAACGGTTGCAATCCCATTTTAGATAGGAGATTTCCGCACTTCTTAAGGTCTTAGCCACAGATTCATAGACAAATTCTTGAACCTCTTTCTTGGTGAGATCTAAGACGTATTGATGTCTTCCCTTGCTTGGTTTATGGAATTTCTCATGAATGATCCAGTCGGGATGATCTCGATATAATTTCGTATCATCATTGACCATCTCTGGTTCCATCCAGATACCGAATTTCATTCCGTATTTCTTTGCCCTTTGAGCTAAAGCGGATAATCCACCCGGCAATTTCTTTTCGTTGACTTCCCAGTCTCCTAATCCATGACTGTCATCATTTCTTGTAGAGAACCATCCGTCATCTAACACAAATAATTCCATGCCAAACTTGGCTGCAACTTTCATCAAAGAGAAGATTTTTCTCTTGTTGAACTTGAAGTTTGTAGCCTCCCAATTGTTGTAGGCGATGGGTCTTGCCATGTGATTCCATTGGGACGGGATGACATGGCTATTGACGAAAAAATGGAACTGTTCTCCTAACCCGTTTAACCCTTCGCTAGAATAGGTCATCACGGCCATCGGAGTAGTGAATTTTTCTTCTTTTTGTAATACTTTACGGAAAGCGGTAGAAGAGATACCGACTTGAACTCTCACATTCTCAAAAGAGTCCATTTCAATGCTATCTTCAAAGTTAGAAGAATAGACTAAGTTGAAACCATAAACATTTCCGTAATGGAAGTTTGCTCCAGAAGCTACTAACGCAAAAGCAGGATTGTGTCTTGCGGAGGAATAACCCACCAAAGATTCAATCACTTGTCTTCCACGAAGAAGAGGTGTCTTTTGAATCTGTAATTCGGAGATCCAATTTCCATAAGTAGACCACAACTGGAAGTCTTCGTTGATCAAAGGGAGTTGAAGAGACATCACTTTAGTGATG
Organism: Bacilli bacterium; assembly: GCA_017470005.1. Lineage (GTDB taxonomy): Bacteria > Bacillota_I > Bacilli_A > RFN20 > CAG-288 > Enterosoma. The sequence continues at coordinate 49,038 of JAFUFH010000037.1, forward strand.
GTTAAAGCCTTTTCGTTCTTGTTGATTACTTCCACATAACTACCGATCGTGTCACTATCTTCAAAAATGACATAATGAAGATCGACAAGAACTTGTAAAGCTTCTTCCTTTAAATGAATGACCACTTCTTGGTCGGCATCGTGAGGAGTAGGAAGTCCATCGATCTTTTGCGGAGCAATTTCTTCAAATCCTTCCACAACAAAATCAAATAGCGTGCTGTCTTCATTCTCTAAAATCATACTAGGGGCGAAGTAATCGCCTTTACCTAAAGTAGAGTAAGCAAGCTTCATGTGATTTAAAGATAAAGGATTCTCTTCATTGTATTGAATCTCAGTACCTTCTAAATAAGGTCTTTTTCTAGTGAGAGCATCCGCTTCTTCTAAGGAAGCTATCTTCTTTCCATAATACTGACAAGTTAACTTCTTTATTTCATTAACAAATAAAAGAAGAGATGTCTTTTTTGTGGATAAAAGAATATAGTGTTCGTTTTTATCTAACATATTTAGTCCTCTTTTCCTTATTATATAAGAAAATACACGGCTTTGGGATAAGAAAAGGCTGCAACGAAGTCACAGCCTTATTTCTTTTAAGCAACGATATCGTCTTCGCTCTTGGTTTCAGGAATTTGATCGACAGAGACACCCTCGGCAATCAATTCTGCATCTTTTTCGTGAACTTTATTTAAGTCAGCGACGATTTGAGCTTCTTTTTCTTCTGTGATCTTATAACCGAACTTCAATAATAAGAAGCAAGCAGTGAAGACAACGATAATGATACCAATGATGATGACACCAAAGAGAATCAAAGAATTACGTTTAGTAGGATTAAAGACATCATATAAGTCCTGAATTTCCTTATCGAAGGATTCAGATGTGCCTTTGTAGATATATTCTCCAGTAGAAGGATCATAGATACGATGACCTTCCGCAGTAGAGATACCATTCAAGACGACTTGAGTACCAGTGATCATGAAGGTGAGGTTTCTAATACCAGTCTGCACAGCACTACCTAACTTAACATCCAAAGGTCTCCAAGCAAAGGCAATGGCTTCTTTTCTTTCACCGAACTTCCATTCCTGATAGTCGATAGCGTCTTGGAACATAACGAGTAAAGCAAGATAGAAGATACCAGTAGCAGCAAAGAAGAAGAAACAGCAGATGTAGACTAAGAAGTGAGTTCCGCCGACAGCGAATCCAATCTGAGCCATCAAGTCTTTTGCGGCATCCCCTTCAGGAACAATATTATAGGCAATAGGGTTATCACTGAAGACAGGGAATCCTAAGAAGAAGAATAAGAGATAAGCGGCCATGATGACGATGAAGCAAATGGTGACAATCTTCATCTTGGACATTTTCTTCACCATCATAGGATAGAAGACTTGCGCTATAAGTGTACCTAATACATAAACGACAGACATCATAGTGGCCATCATAGAGGCAGCTCCATTATAGCCATAAAGTAAATAATAGTAGTTGAGACCAATACCGGTTAACAAACCAGAACCGATATAGTACAAGAACATGACAATAACAATGACTAATAATTGTTTATTTCTACCAACGATTTTGAATAAGTCTAAGATACCAGTCTTTTCAGAGACTTCTTCTTGCTTTTCGTCTCTCTGTTTTTCTTTACAGAAGAAGTAGATAGCAGCTTGAGAAGCTAAGAACAAGATGGCAATGATCACTGCACAAGAACCATAAGCTAATTGGGCACCGATCATAGTAGGGAGTAAGAACATCATCATATTCATCACGAAGGCACCGATGGTAGTAGCGATGGTAACATTGGTAGTTAACTTCGCTCTTTCATCAGGATCATTGGTCAAAGAAGGAAGCATAGACCAATAACCGATGTCGTTCATGGTGAAGAAGAGATCCCATAAGAAGTAGAAGACAAGCATCAAGGCGACAAAGAGCCAGCCGTCTCCGCCGGGACGAATCAAGAACATCAAGGCAACCGCAATAGCGTTACCGATGGCACCGATTAAAATCCACGGTTTATATTTTCCTGCCTTGAAGTGGAATTTCTCTACCAAGAATCCCATGATAGGATCATTGATACCATCCCAGACAAGGGCGATCATCATCGCGATAGTGATGACGTGCATCTGTGCCTTATAAGTTTCATAATCTGTGCTGAGAACACCACTTGTCATGGCATACTGAAGCAAGAATGTACCCACAAGGGCGTAACAGGCATCTCTAAAAATACCAGACCAAGGATAAATTGCCTTAGTTAAACCAGGTACTTTGTCGCCTGTGAACTGATTCTTTTGTGTCGACATAAGACCTCCATTTTCGTTGGAAACTCACTTTTGCTTTTTGGTTTCCTCAATCTATTGTAAGCCTTTACAATACAAATTTCAAATGTTTTCTTAAGTAACTTAAATAACTTATATATAAACGGATATTTTTCCGGTGTCTAAAAACTATGATTTTCTAATAAACAATTGAAATAAATGTTCGTTTTTTCCGTGATATAATATCAATATGTTAATTTTTGATACCATTTGTGCACTTTCTACCCCGCCTTATAAAAGTGCCCTAGCCACCATTCGTCTCTCTGGTCCGAAAACCAAAGAAGTTCTTTCTCATATCATCAAAAAAGATGTGAACACCTTAGAGCCAAACAAAGCTTATTTTGTCAAAATTTGGAATGACGGAGAAGTTGTAGATGAAGTGGTGATGACTTATTACCAAGGCCCTAAATCCTATACTGGTTTCGATAGCGCGGATTTTTCCATCCACGGAAACATGTTTATTGTCGAAGATATGTTAGATACTCTCGTCAAATTTGGAGCGAGAAGAAGTGAACGTGGCGAATTCTCCGCTCAAGCTTACTACAATGGCAAAATGGACCTTCTGAAAGCGGAAGGAATCAACGATTTGATCAACGCAAACAGCAGAAGAGCCAGAAAGATTGCCACGGAGACTCTTTCAGGACGCAACAGCCAAGTCGTAACTACCTTAAAGAATGAATTGCTCAGCGATCTTTCCAGTCTCGAATACTTCGTGGAAAATTTCTATGATGACGAAGATAACGATGATTATGACACTGTTGTAGATAAGGTTTTAACCTCTTTACAAACAAATATTCTTGAACTTTCCAACCTCATTGAAAAGACCAAGAATGCAAATAAGCAATATCAGGGTTTTCAAATTGCCATCGCGGGAGAACCTAATGTTGGTAAATCCACCCTTTTAAATGCTCTGTTAAAAGAAGATAAAGCCATTGTCTCTCCTATTCCCGGCACCACAAGAGATGTTGTGGAAGGAGAAAAAGAAATCGATGGACTTCTTTTCCGTTTTAAAGATACCGCTGGTATTCGTAAAACCGATGATTATGTGGAATCTCTTGGTATTGAGAGAAGTTACAAGACCATCTTAGATGCAGATTTGGTCTTGCTTGTTTCTGATTGTGGCTTTAAAGATATGGACAACAACCAAGACCTGAAAGAAGCGATTCAAAATAAACCCACCATCAAAGTGGCGACAAAGAGAGATTTAAATCCCAATCATGAAGAAGGAGATCTTTCCATTTGCTCTATGAGCGATGATTTAACTCCTTTGATTCGTTTGATCTTATCCAAACTGAATCTTACCGAAAAAGAAGAGAGCCTCTTCTTAGGTAAGAGAGAAGAAGAATATCTCATCAAGATTCAAGAACAGATGAAGCTTTCCTATGACGCTTTATCGGATACGAGAAATATCGATATTGTTTCAGATACGTTAAGAGTCGCTATCGCTTATATCAATGATCTGATGGGAAATAGTGAATCTCAAACCATGGAAGATATCTACCAAACTCTTTTCAGCAAATTCTGCTTAGGAAAGTAATATGAAGATTATTGATACACACTGTCACTTAAATGACGATGCTTATACTAGCGATTTAGACAAAGTGATTTTGCGTGCAAAAGAAGCGGGTATCACTCATGTTTTTAACAACGGAGATTCTCTTCCTTCTTTTTCTAAGATTCTCTCTTTGCAAGAAAGATATCCTTCTTTCTGCTTTAGTGTATTAGGAATTCACCCCGAATTTGCATCCGAATCTGATACTTATTTTGAAGAAGCTTATCAATTCATTAGAGATCATAAAGATTCTATCTCTGCTATTGGAGAAATCGGATTAGATTATCATTATTCTAAAGATCCAGCTTATGTCGAGAATCAAAAAAGAAGATTTATTGAACAAATCAAGCTAGCAAAAGAATTAAATTTACCGATTGTCATTCACAGTAGAGATGCCGATTATGACACCTTAGAAATCATCAAACAAACTCTTCCTCCTAAACTGGATTTACACTGTTTTTCAGGAAGCTATGAGATTTTAAGACAATACCTTCTCCTTCCGATTGAAGTTCACATCGGAATCGGAGGAGTATGTACTTTCAAAAATGCGAGAGTAATCAAAGAAGTAATCGAAAATAGTGATATCTCTATCTTTTTGACCGAGACAGATTGCCCTTATCTAGCTCCTGTTCCTTATAGAGGGAATAGAAACGAACCCTCTTATTTAAAAAACATCATTGAACAAATTGCTACACTCAAAGATCTTACCGTCGAAGAATGTGCTACTATCTTATATGAAAACGGAAGAAAATTTTATGACTTACCCAGAGAATAGTATCGATAACAACAAACGCTATTGTTATGTTGTAGAAGGTGCCACCGATGAATCGAAACTCAAAGCTTTGGGTTGCTATTTTGTGGTGAAAACTGGTGGGAAATTCATTCGACCGGATATCATCGCCTTCTTAAAAGAAGTCCATAAAGTAAGGGAAGTCGTCATCATCACCGATCCCGATGGACCTGGAAAAGATATCGAAAGAAGAATCATCAACGCTATCGGCCCTTGCCTTTACGCTCACGCCAACAAAAAAGAAGCCATTTATCATGAAAAAGTAGGAATCGCTCAGATGAGTATGGAGTCTTTGAAAGAACTCTTACGCCCCTTTATTCATCATGACCTTTTTTGTGATGAATTATTATCTTTAGAAGTCGAAGATTTCATTGATTTAGGACTGGTTGGATCTGGTTCTAAAGAAAAAAGAATGAAATTAGTGGAAAAATATCATATTCCTTATACATCAGGTAAGAATGTTGAAAACGCACTTATGATGTTAGCCAAAGGAAAGAAAGATATACAGGAGGACTTAGAAAATGACTGAACTAGCAAGAATTCAATCTTTGATGAAAGATTATGGTCTCTTTGCCAAGAAATCGTTTGGTCAAAACTTCCTCATCAATGAAGGTATCATCAGAAGAATCGTTGAAAAGATGACTCCTCAAGATTTTGATGTGGTCATTGAAATCGGCCCTGGTCTTGCTTCTCTCACTCTCCCTTTATCCAAAAAAGCAAAGAAACTAATTGCAGTAGATGCCGATAGAGACATGATTATGGTATTAAACGATTTGTTTAAAGATAGCGAGAATGTTAGAATCGTATCCTCTGATTTCCTCCGTTTTGATCCAGATCAGTATTCTAAAAAAGAAAGCAGATTATTCATCGGAAACCTTCCTTATAACATCACTTCTGAGCTATTAGAATACCTATTAGAAAAAGGATTTAAGAGTGCAGGAGTCATGGTGCAAAAGGAAGTCGCAGATAAACTTACTTATGTCAAAGGTAAAAAAGACAATTCTCCTTTAGGCGCTTTCATCAAAGCGCAGGGTGAAATTTCTTTAATCAGTGCCGTAGATTCTTCTTCGTTCAACCCCGCCCCTAAAGTGGATAGTGCCTTTGTTCGTATCGACCACACAAAGGATGTAGATTTTAAACTTTATCCTATCTTTAGAGCCTTATTCAAAGACCCCAATAAGACCACGCTCAATTGTTTAAAACAATATAAGATTTACGATAATGCCATCGCTTATTTGAAAGAACAAAACGATGAAAGATTATCGTATCGTGCAAGACAATTAGAAGCGGAAGATCTTTTAGACTTAGCAAGCACAATATTTGATCATAACAAGTAAGCGCTTTTCTTTACACTCTATTAGGCACTTTTAACATTGATGTTAAAACAGTGCCTTTTTTTAGTACAATGTTTTCCGTTTAGGAGCAAAAAACATGAAACACAAATCTTCACTACTCTTTGTCCTACCTCTCTTCCTTCTTTTCTCTTGCGGAGAATCTATTCCTTCCGCTACTACAACTACAGAAACAACAAGTGAAAACACTTCTGTTGAACCAGAACCTGTCATCACAAAAACTTTAACTATCGCTGCTTATCCGTCTTTAGACTTATTTGTCTACGATGCTTTAGATTTGACAGGACTTTTGGTGAATGAAAACACTTATACCGATGGTGTTTTAACCTCAAGTGAACCCATTGATGATTATGAGCTTCGTTGGGCAGAAGATAAAAGCCTTGTCGCTAGCGATTATCGTTTCTTCAGTGAAGGTACTTATACCATTTTGATTGAAAAAGAAGGGGCAACAGGAACCAATTTCTCCTTTGAAGTCACAGAATCCACTGCTTTGATTCAAACTTTAGTGATCAACTCTCTTCCTAAAACAACCTATCATGTCGGGGACACTCTTTCTTTAGATGGTCTTTCTGTCTCTTTATCTACAAGATATAAAGCAGATAAATTCAAAAGATTCACTCAAGTGATTACCGACTATACTTTAACCATCGATGGTGAAGAGGCGGATGGTTATGTGTTTGAAGATATGTGTCCTAAACAAATTGAAATCTCCTATCAAGGCTGGGAAAAAGATCTTTCTACTTCCTTCACCGTCTCTGCTGTAGGAGATTCACATCTTACTTCTTTAGATCACTACGAAGATTCCACCATCAATTGGAGAAAAGACTCCACGAAGATGACAGTAAGAATCTCTAATCCAAACAGACCTAACGAAGAAGGGGATAAAGGATATTTTGCTCCCGATGAGATTGTCAACGAATTCAATTTGAACCAATATTCTAAAAGAAATGCGTATAATTGGCATTACACTCCTTCCAAAGGAAAAGTTCCTTTCTTAATTGTTCCTGTCATTATTCCAGGATATGAATCTTGGGCAACAAATGAAAATTGGAACATGATTTACAAGGCGTTCTTTGGTAACTCTTCCTCGCTAAAATTTGAGTCCCTTCGTTCTTATTATTATCAATCTAGCTTTGGTCAATTAGATATCACAGGTGGTGTCACTGGATATTTCAATCCTGGTGAAGTAGATTCCACCTATAAGAAAGCCTCTGGTTTCACAGAATATACTACCGCTCAACTTGCGGATTTAGCTTGTAAATGGGCAGCCTCTTCTTATTCCGTCAATCTCAATGATTACGATACAGATGATGATGGTTGTATCGATGGTATGTGGATGGTTTATTTACACCCCTCTTCTAGTAGCGGCAATTTCTGGGGCTACACCAGCACCACTTCTGAAGTAGGAACCGTGGAAGCTCCTAAAGTAAACACCTTTGGCTGGGCTTCTCTTGATTTCATTAATGATGATTTCCGCGGAAACGGCAAATATTTCAGCAATCATGAATGCGATGCTCACGTTCTCATCCATGAAACAGGACACATGTTAGGTCTCTCTGATTATTATTCTTATGGAGAAGGCGGTTATGCCCCTACCGGAAATATGGATATGATGGATCACAACATCAATGACCACAATTCCTATTCTAAGATGTTATATGGTTGGATTAATCCTTATATTGTCTATGGAAACGCAACCATCACACTTGATTCTATCCAGAGTCAAGACAGCGTGATTCTCATCCCTTATGATTCTGCTGAATATCTTAAAAACGAAGAAGGAAAAGTTCGTTTCACTCCTTTCGATGAGTATCTTATCTTAGATTATTTCACTCCTTTGAACTTGAATTCACAAGGATATGATTGCTACAGTATGAATCCTCTTACTGCTTCTGGTGGTAGACTAGAGCATGTCGATGCAAGATTGTTTAATTATTCCTATTCTGGAATAACCGAAATCAAAGCGAATGATTTACTTAACTCCGATGGTTCTTACAGCTATTTTAGACCTATTTCCAACACGGAATCTGGAAATAGAGCAGAATCCATTTACCATTTAGAAAACGCAAATGCCTTTGATGAATTGCGCTGGATAACAGCAAACAAAGTCCTTGCTTCTGTTAACGACCCTGTAACGGATGCTTCTTTATTTACTGCTTCCTCTTCCTTCTCTTTTGAAGCTTTCAAAAACCAGTTCAACACAACAAAAAAGAACAACGAAAACTATTATTTCAACAATCAAGAACCCACTTCTGCAAATTTTGAAATTATCTCTATTTCTTAAGTAATTATCTCGTTATAATATAAATAATTAAAGTCATGGAGGTATGAATATGGACTTTTTGAAAAAGAACTCCCACTTCTTTGCTTGTGGAGCCGCTCTTCTCTCCTTCGTTGTTTTCTTCGTTTGTTTTGGTGCTGGTATTACTCTCGGCTCCGGAAAACTTTCTGCTGACGCTTCTGTCTACGATCTCACCTTTGGAGACGGTATGGTTCCTGGCGTCTTGATCGCTTGGATTCTCTTATTAGTCGGTTTCTTGGCCTCCGTTGGCAGTGTTGCTTGCGCAATGGTCTTAAAGAATAAGCTCTTAGCCGCTCTCTGTGGTGCTTGTGCTTGTCTCGTATTACTCGTTTCTGGCATCTTATACTTCCTTACCGGTCCGATGTCTTCTGAATATGTTTCTACTGGTGTCGGCGCTGTCTTCTGCGGAATCCTCAATATCTTAGCCGCTCTCTTAGCCGCTGTTCCCTGCGTCTCTCACTTCTTATTAAAGTAAGAATATAGCATTAAATCATATTAAAAGCTCAACCTTCGCGGTTGAGCTATTTTTCATTTTGTTTCTTCTTTCTTTTCTTCTACAACTTCGTTTTGAGGATAAGGAACAATATATTTATCCTTGAACTTCAAGATGAGAATCAAATAGGCAAGTCCACCTAAGAAGAGAACGATTGCCCAGAATTGAGAAGGAGTAAGACCAGGGATGAAGCTACCTCTGTGATCGTTTCTTAAGAACTCGATTAAGAATCTCCACACTCCGTAAGACATCATATAAATTGGTAATGTCTTTCTTGTTCTAAATTTGAAGGCTATAATCACTAAGATTGTGCCTAAGATGGCTAAGAAAATCGCCTCGAATAATTGTGTAGGCCAAACTTTTTGTCCGGGAGTTGTACTGAATTCAATACCGAAGATAGTATCTGTAGGGGCACCATAACAACAACCATCTAATGTGCACCCGATTCTTCCTACGCAATGGGCAAGAGGAGCAGCACCTCCTGCGATAGTGAGAAGTTGAGGAAGAGTGCCTGCATATTTCGGATTCTTTCTAAGGAAGATGTTGTATCCAATAATGAAGATAACAACACCACCGACAACTCCACCAAAGAAGGTCATCGCCCATGTCCAATGATAATCGCTAGGATTTTCGATGAAATCATAGAGATTTTGGAACAAAATTGCAGTGAGGAAACCAATTCCTGCAGAAACCGTGATCAATATTTCATAACCGGTAGCAACGCCTTTCTTCATATTGATCTTCTTAAAATAAACTTCCACTAATACAAAAGCTAAAAAAACAGCTAAGACAGCAATGATAGGATAAATGTCAAAACCAATATCAGGAAGCATGTTCTTTTCTCCAATAAATAAAGTAAACAAGGCCGAAATATGCCACAATTATAATACTCAAACCACCATTAAACAAGAAATAAGCCATATCCTTATTTCCGTTAAATAAAGCAACATATAGATTCGTATTTAAGAAATTAAATAAGAAGTGCGCGACAATCGGAAGAACCGGAGTCTCTATACGTAAAGCAATCACGCCTAAAACCAATCCTAAAACGAACGTATATCCAATCTGGGCAAGAACCGCTAAAGGAGCAGAACCAAAGAAGTTGATACAATGCATTAAAGCAAAAGCGAGTGCAGAGAAGAGAATCGTGAGTTCTTCTTGATATTTATGACCTTCATATAAGTCCCACATCAATCGTAAGAACAGGATTCTGAATAATAATTCTTCTATAATTACAGCCAACACTGTGGTTGACAACTTTCCTATGAAGTCTACGAGTTGGATTTCACTATTCATAGGCTGCTGGAAAATAAATCCATATAAGATATTAGATCCAGCTCCCAAGATAAGAGGTAAAACAAATAAAGGATGAATTCGTCTCTTCGGCTTTTCCACCTCCACAGGGATTCTCTTAATTTCAATGATAATCAAAGCAATAATACCCGCAAAACAAAGAGATTTGACCAAATGAAATAACCAATCAATTGGAATCCAATCAGAAAGAGGAAGCAATTGAATGCCAAAATACAAACATAGAAGATAAATAAAGGAATACAATGTGTTTTTAAGCTTCTTTTCCATATTTCAATGCTTTGAATAAATTCTCCGGCTCAAACAAGAACTCGTAGGTGTCTAAACAATATAACATAATATTCTCATACATCGCTAAATAACGTGCTAATTCTGATAAGGCAGTTCTATCATACTCATGCGTAAGTAAAATATCTGGGACGATAGCAAATTGACGCTCTCCATCCACAATCAAAAGTGGGAAGGCAGCTGATTCTTGCTCTAGTATCATTTGATGTTTCTCGCATTCTTCTTTCAAATACTGCAAGAATTTTTCCGGAAGCCTATCAAAATCGAAGGCTTTGGTATACGCTTCACGGGAGATGACACTTTGATGATAACCTTGAATTCTATCATCACTTTGCTCTTCTGTAGAGATAAACATGGTCTTTTCACCCACACGATAAGCGTTAACTAATTCGACATGAGAGAATTTTTCACTTTCAAATGTGACAACTAGATCAAATAAATCATTTGGTATCTTATGTAAATCTTTAGAAGCGACAACACATAAAGGATAATTGGAGATAATGAGATTCCAAAGATCTAATTTATCTTGATAGGAGAAGCCTTTCTCGCTCTCTTCTAATATTCTTTGTTTTTGATTTCTATACACCAAAGAATTGTTCCATTCTTCCACTTCTTTCTCATACAAACCATAACGATGTCGATTGATCTTTTCTGCCATATGAAGCAAAGAATATTGATAGTCACTAAAAGCTTTGTAATAACGATCTACATATTCAGAGAAGATCTCTTTTCCATGAGAGTAATAGGACTTTAATAAAGAGATACGGAATTCTGCACCGAAGTGTTCTAATGTTTGCTTTCTTTCTTTATATTTACCAAGAGTGAGTTGTAAAAGAAGGGAAGTATCTTCTAATCTCTCTTTAAAGAGCGCGTATTCTGAGAATTCCTCAAAGGTGAGAAGAGAGTCTTGTGAGAAAGTTTGCAATAAAACAGGAAGAGGTTGATTCTCAAACCCAAAATCTTTGATATCCAAGAAGTATTTTTGATATTGGTTCAAATCATTCGTTAATTCTTCCACCTCTTTTCTTAGCTCTTCAATGAAAGAAACAGAGGCAATACGGAATTCTTTATCTCTTAAGCATCTCTTTACAAAGGGATTTTCTAAATGGAAATCGGGATTCTCTTTTCCTCTTTGATTGAATTGGTGGATATAGTTCACATTAGATTGAATCTCTAACACTCCATTCATGGTAGAGACACTATCTCCGTACACTTCAATATAAGCAGGTAATACTTCTTGAATTTCCTTTTGAGCGTGCAAATACTTTAAAATCACTTCTACTAAAGAAGGGACATAATCTTTTTGATTCTTACAAAGTCTTTCTAATTCTTTTCTGGCTTTACGCTTGGTAAAGAATTTATTCGAAGAATAATCTAATACCAATCGATTTAAATCTCGACTAAAAATCCCTTCACTACAAAGGTTCATTAAGATTGTCTTAGTAGAAGATAACGTTTGGAATTGTTCTTTCAATTGAGAAAGAGAGAATTTGCTTTCGGTATCTTGGTTTAAACGGAAATACTTTCTTGGGAATCCGTTATATTCTTGTAAGATTCGACCATCTTCACAAATGTTTTTCACATCCTTAAGAGTTTCCGCTTTCAATCCATACGCTTTGATTGGATTATCTTCTTCCAAGAAGTGTTCAATATCACGAATCTTATTCATGATAGAGATGATGAGAAGTTGTAAGGAATCATAATTCACTCTCGTGTTTCTAGAAGTTAATCCATAGTAAGGGTGATTGGTAATATAAGTGCTTTTAACGGTTTCCAACTCATCTAAAAGCAAACAGAATTTTTCATCGTTTTCAAATTCACTTCCTTGATATCCTTCCGCATTTAACGGATAGGTATGAGAAGAAGGACTATTTTGACTCTCTATCTCTCTAAAATAAGCTAGGGTCATCCAAGGTTTAGGATAAGAGAAGCATTCTTCTCTCTTATCTTCATAGACATGGAACTGTTCCTCTTTTTGAAGAATTGTATTATATTCGTATTCTTCATCTCGAGTGACGCTTTGAAAATCTCTATCCTTTAATAAAGAGAGAAGGTGAGAATACCTTTCATCTTGAATCAAATAAGCAAAATCTTGTAAGTTTTGTTGTTTTAAATAAGAGAAAACACGTCCAGTCTCTTTCTCATCGCTCACAATTAAGACTTTAATCTTCTTATCTAACGAATAATCAAATAAACGGTTCAAAAAGTCGTGGAGAATGCTTTTCTCACGAATGGTGACTCTTGTTCCCTGATATTGATTAATTCGTTCTAGAACACGGATTTGCTTTGCAAAAAAGCCAAAAGATTGATCAAAGACTTCATCTTCTTGTTTCTGCTTCTTCAATTCCCTAAATAACGCTTCATATTTCTTATCCTGGGCATTATTGAAGACAAGATCATATAAGAACGGGAAAGCTTTGTTATAAAGAAGGACTTCTCCATCCACAAAAGTGAAATGAAACACGATGCTGACTTTATCGTTAGCGTGAATACGATCGATTTCTTTCTTGATGTAGGAATAAAGATTCTGAATCTCATTGATATTGAGATCCTCTTTCATCGTGATTCCTAAATCCGTTAAAAACTGAAGAGCGAGCTGGTTGAATTCTAAAGTTTCTACCACAATCTTTTGCTCATCTAATAAACAATAATATAAGGGATAATAAATCTCTTCATTTTTATTCTCAATGCTTAGAATAGAAACATATTTCTTTTCCGAAACAACAGGGATTTCTTTACCAAACAAAAATAAGAGACTGTCGTCTTCACTATATCTATCTTTCGCTTCTATCAAAGAAAGTCTTTCTTTACTCTCTTGAAATAGATCCAATAAATTTAGATGTCTTGTCTCTTTTTCCATATGATATATTTTAATATTTTACTTGAAACAAAAAAAGAGCCTTGCGGCTCTTCTAGATTACTTAACGCTTTCGAGTTTCTTTCTGAATTTAGCAACACGGCCAGTATCGGCAGTGATGTTGATCTTGCCAGTGTAGAAAGAATGGCACTTGGAGCAAGTATCGACCTTGATTTCAGGTTCAGTAGAACCAGTTTCAAAGGTGTTTCCGCAAGTCAAGCAGATGACTTTAGCGCGATAATATTTCGGATGAATGTTGTTTTTCATGATTAATTACCCTCCTATACAATCCGGCATTAACACGTTCGCAAGCGTATCAAGCATTGATAAATATATCACAAGCGTTTGTTTCTTACAAGAATTATTTAGATGTCTTTACCACAGTTTTTACAAAAAGGGGCATCTTTATCATTTTTTGTGTGACAATGAGGGCATTCTTTCTTCTCGTATCGTGTTTCATCTTTCTCACCAAACTGTCTATAAAACACCTGATTAAGAACAAATCCAACTAGAGCAGCAAGAGAAAGTACAAGGCATAAAATTGCCCAAACATTAAAGGTTGAGCTACTTGCCAACTCATAGATAAACATTGCACTTGTCACTAAAAACATCGCTAAGAATACATAAACAAATATCTGATAAACAATACGTTTCATATAAGCAACCTTGAGAGAAAAGGCTGTCTGGATCCAGACAGCCTTAGTGAATCGAGTAATGATAGAAATTAGTCAACAGGATTAATCAAAGCCATGACTTGTTCATGGAAAGGATTAAGCTCAGCAGTCTTACCGAAGCCAGAAAGTTTAGGGGCAAATAAGGAGTAGCGGTTAGAACCATCGGCATCAGAAGCAGCTAAGAAGCCGACTTCACTAACCACGTTAATTTCCTTAGTTCCGCCATCTTCAGCATCAACAGTTTCTTTGGCATAGGAGACAGACATACCAGCGATGTAGTTGACAGCCTTATCCGCTTCACCAACATACCAATTAGAGATATCTTCAAAAACGTTTTGGGCATTGCAATAATACCATTGACCATAACCAGTGAAGACTTCAGCGGGAGTTTCACCTAAGTTGTAGATTAAGCCTTCAGTGAAGAGAGCCATAGTGGAAGCATAGTTAGAAACGCCGTTGGCAGGATCAAATTGAACTTGCCAGAGGTTCACTTCTTCAGTGCCTTCCAATACTTCTCCAACAGTGAAGGTACCACTTTCACCTTCACCATCGCCTTCAGTCTCAGGGAAAGTATATTCGATTTCGTGAATACCATCAGCCTTCTTGATGTAACCGAAGACGGCTTGGTCACGACCGAAGAGTTTAGCATATTCAGGACCATAGTAGACTAAGAGGTAATTTTTGTTGTAGAAGCAATAGTAAGGAGCGGAATCATAGTCACCAGTTTCAGCATTTTTCTTATAGAGATTTCTAGTCATGACATAATCATTGCCATTGACAGCATCCATAGCATCTTGTAAAGCAGTAACTAAGGTAGGTAATTTAGCTTCAGCGGTGGCAAGATAAGTATCTAATCCATCAAGAGCTGCAGTTTCACCAATACCAGAGATAGTGGCAGTCAAATTCTGAGTTTCGTTGTATAAGTCGATTTGGATGAGTTCACCATCTAAGACAGTGATTGTGGTTTCATAGACAGCAGCTAAGCCAGAGAAAGAAGTGACACCAGCATTGATTTGGGCATAGAATCCGCCAAGATCCAACATTTCTAACAACAAGGTTTCAACAAACATATTGTTGTAGCTTGTATCACTTTCTGAACCAACGATTTCATAAACGTTGTCATCGGTCTTCTTAGAAGCTAACCAGTTAGGGTTGATAGCTTGTAAGCCGAAGAAAGTACCAACATCGTTAGCGGAAGAGGCATCAACACCCGCACCAGCAAAGTTATCGCCGTTGAGCAAACCGAGGGAGGTCTTGAGAACATCGCCAGGTTCAACAAACTTTCCATCAGAATCTACAAGTAAATCGAAGGCGTTGTTGTTCTTATCCACACCGATACCAACATAGCTGTTACCAGTGTTTTTGTTTGTTAACCAATAAGCATCAGCAACGACATCATCTAAAGTAGTAGCGGTAGAAATCTTGTTTTCATCAATGACGTGTTTGATGTTAGTAACAGCCTTTTCCGTGACAGAAATGGTGGAATAAGGAACACGAGTATCCTCATCGACACCTTCGATTCCACCTAAAGCGTCAACTTCAGCTTCAGTGAGATTTCTAGTGACATCGATAGTGTAGTTGTTGTTCTTGATGAGGTTACCCCAAACAGTCTTAAGGGCGCTTAATCTCTTCTTAACAACAACCTTGATGCTGACAGAGACATTAGGATCAGCGACAGAGGTGGCAACAACAGTAGCTTCACCGATCTTGTTGGCGTGAACCTTTAAAGAACCGGGGACACCTTGAGTGTTGTCAGGTAAGTCGATGATATCGCCATCCTGTTCAGAAGTGAAGTTAAGAGTCTTAGGTAAAGAAGGATCTTCAGAAGTGACGGTGACTTTGATGGTGACATCAGCAAGTCTTTCCACTTCATAAACTTCCTTACCAGGAGTCAAAGTGATCTTAGACTTTTCAGGAGTGGTAATATCAGGCGAGGTGTTTTCAGTAGTAGCGGGTGTTGTTTCAGCAGTAGCAGTATCAGTAGTTGTAGGATTTGTTGCGGTAGTTGCTTCTCCTCCACAGGAAGTGAGACCGAGTAAAGCAACTGTCATTAATGTAAAAAATTTCTTTTTCATATACGGTTTTCTCCTTTTTAATACGGGTTTCATTATCTCAAAACGAGTTTTAAATGTTAATGATTTGGTTTCTCTAACCTTATTAATATATGGTATTTTCAATCTGTGTTTTTTTGCAAAGAAACATTCTTTTTTAATGTTTTTTTAAGTTTTTTTACCAAATTTTGAATACTTTATCATTAAGTTAAAGAATAATGTAAACGCTACCATGTCGGGCAGTTTTTTCTCTGCCCGACACTTTGCTTTTTAAAGTCCTAAAAGTGCATCAACAACGTTGTTCGCAGCATTACCGAAATTATCGATAGCGAAATAGTTAACGCCATAAGTATGTTCGGCAAGCTTAGAAGCATCGAATGGGGCGGCACCCATGGTTCCTTCGACCTTGGTAACGACGCCATCTTTCTTGGTGACAGAGAAACCAACTTGCACAACTTCGATACAATCGCTCACATCTTCAGGGGCATAATATTGAGTGAAATCATAATAGATTCTGAAGGATCTAGCGTTGTAGTATTTGGTGGATCTACCGCTCCAAATAGCAGATTCTTCGGTACCGAAGGCATATTTCAAATCGGTATTTAAGCTGTCCACAGTAGAGAAGTATTTAGCAAATTCAGGTAAAGAAGTAGTTCCATCGGTTCCTTCTTCTTTGGTTGTGCTCCAGACGATGTTATCGGCAGTAGGAGTGACTCCTTCATTGGGTTCGTTGTATTCGAAGCGATAGATACCATCTGCTTTCTTTGCAAATCCGTAAGGCTTCTGTTCCCACTTATCTTCAGTGAGGTTGTTATAGGCATTTCTATAAGCCTCATTGCAATCATAGAAGACATAATTCGGATTGAAGTAAGTGGAGTATTTGCATTCCGTTTCATGATCCGGGAAGACAGAGTTACTTTGGATGTAGTTGTTTGTCTTTAAGGCAGCGACACCTTCTTCAAATTTATCGCCTTGAACAGGTTTAGCAGCAGTGAAGCCTTCTAAAGTACCAATCTCATTGATTTCATCATCTAAGGTGGTCTTGTTGATATCACCCATGACAGCCATGTAAGCTTCTCCACCTTCGGTCTCTAACATGATTTCAACGGTGTTTGCACCAGTGACAACGAAGGTAGTCTTAACCATGCCAGAGAGAGCATAGTAATAAGCTTCATTGATAGAAGAGACAGCAGAATCATAAGATTCTTTGTCAATCAACTGCCAGAGGATAGATTCCACATAGCAAGCGGCAATATCGGAAGGAAGACCCGTCTCATCATCTAAGGCATAGCCTTCTAATTCATAGCGGTTATCTTCGCTCTTCTCATCGCTCAACCATTCTGGATTGATAGCATCATAAGAATAGAACATACCGACTTCATCTGGTTGAATGGCTCCTTCTTTCATTCCCTTGAAGTTGCTAGCGTCTAATAAACCAGCGTTAGTTTGAACAAGAGGAGAATTCTCTGTGATGAATTTTCCGTTTTGTTTGACGATATAGACCACATCGCCATTTTCTGTGACTGTCTCACCATAGAAACGGTTCACCTTGTCATCTTTGACTTTATAGATATCTCCACCATCGTAATCGGTGTGGACAATGGTATTCTCAGTGACATAGACAATACCAGTTTCTCCATCGATCTCTTCGATAGAAGTGTCGGCAGTACCAGTGGTGATGGTGTAAGAATCCAATTCTTGGATGTTCTTGAAGACTTGTCTTAAGCTAGGTTTAGCGGGGATGACGGTGATGGTGACATCCTGCTTCTTGTTCGGATTAGCATTAGCGGAGATAGTAACAACCGTGCTACCTTCCTTTAAGCCTTTCACCGTACCTGTATTACCGCTTTGAGTAATAGAGATAATGGTTTCATCAAAGCCAAAATAAGTAACGCCTTTATCTTCCGATGCAGTCGTTCCAGAAACCATGACTTTGATAGAAATTTCCTGTCCAAGTTCTACTTCTCTTTTCGCGCTACCGCTCACTTTAAGTGTCACGTTATCGTTATAGCTGGTCTGAGGAGTAGTTTCTTCCGCGGTTGTGGTTGTAGTTGTAGTTGCCGGGGTATTTGTGGTGGTAGGATTGACAGAGTCATTTCCTCCACAAGAGGTCAAAACCAAGAAAGAAAGTGCAATGACAGAAAGAGTTCTGATTTTTTTCATAAAAAGGTTCTCCTTTCAGAATATAGAGACTATTTTACTAAACTATATATATAAATAAGAATGTTTTTTAAGAAAATTTCAATCTTTCGTTTTTCTTCATATTTGTCTTTCTTCTTTCTAGTTTTATAATTTTTTTCTAATTTAGTTCCTAATTTTTGGATATTTCAATGTTTCTTTTTTAAAAATGTAAACGCTACCATTTCTTAAAATCTCGCATTATTCTCTCTTTTCTTCTCTCTTTGGACACTTTATTTCAAAAAGAGATAGAGAGAAATAGAAGCAAAAATAAAAGACGGCCTCCCTCCCGAAGAAAGCCGCTAAGGTCGCAGGCTCCGCCAAGCTGTTGCGACTGATATATTCCATGTTCAGCAATGGAACGTGCTACTCCGAAAAGGAGTGACACCACTATTTTAGAACAGTCATTCATTAATTCCAAGTGCCGAAGTTTCGACATATCTTTTGCCATGGCAAAAGATATGGGAATGATATAGACACAATTCAATCAATTAATGCTTGACGAAGCTTATCCAATTTTTGTCATTAATTAAAAAGAGCTGTTGTTCAACCCACATTAGTTATGTAGGTTTTTCAACAGCCCCTTCATTAATACTCCGTTCCTTGTTCTTCAGCGGCGCGAGCTTTTTGTTCGTTGAGGATATCATCCTCTTTAATCATAGCTCTATACTTCTCCATTTCTTCGCTATTAGCTAAGACGAAGTGACCAGGAAGAATCTCTTGGAACTTCGGTTTTTCTTTGGAGTAGTCATGAGCTTCACTAGGACGATAGATGATTCTCTTTCTCTTCTTTTCGGAATAAGGATCCGGTTTAGGAATAGCAGAGAGAAGGGCTCTCGTATACGGGTGTAAGGGGTGAGCAAACAATTCATCACTGCTTGCCATTTCCACCATTTCACCAAAGTACATAACAGCGATTCTATCGCAGAAGTATTTGACGACGGACAAATCGTGGGCGATGAACATCAATGTCAATCCGTGATTGACCTTGAGGTCATTAAGTAAGTTGATGATCTGAGCACGAATGGAGACATCCAAAGCAGAAATAGGTTCATCGCAGATCATGAATTCAGGGTTCATAACAACAGCACGGGCGATACCGATACGCTGTCTTTGACCGCCAGAGAACTCGTTAGGATAACGAGAACAATAATCTGCAATCAAGCCGACTTCCTCTAAGACTTTACAAGCCTTTTGATGGTTTTCAGCACGATTTCTGAAGCCTTGAATCTTAAGACCTTCTTGAATGATGTCTTCGACAGTCATTCTGGGATCGAGAGAGTCGATCGGGTCTTGGAAGATCATTTGCATCTTAGACATGAGGTGACGATTGACATGGCTGTCATCGTATTTGATCTGTCTAATTTTGGCTTTTTGGAATGCAGTCCATTCTTTTTGTTTGGTCTGAAGATCTAAGATTTCCTTATCGTACTTTGCTTTGATCTTGGCTAATTCATCCTTCCCTTCTTCAGAGAAGTTGGTCCATTCACTAACCACCTCATTTAAATCCGATTTCAGTTGTTTAATCTTATTTTTGGTATGGATAGTAGACCATTTGATTTCTTTCTCATTCCATCTAGAACCAGCGGCGATACGATAGCCTTTGAAGTAGATAGAACCAGAAGTGACATGATGCAAACGGATGACAGAACGTCCTGTTGTGGTTTTACCGCAACCGGATTCACCCACCAAACCGAAGCATTCACCTTTCTTGATATCGAAGGAAACATCGTGAACAGCTTTCAATTTCTTACTAGGTCCCATAGGGAAGAACATCTTGAGATGTCTCACCGATAAGATGATATTGTTATCGACTAATTCTTGTTTGAATTTGACATTGGTGTTGTCATCCATTGCTTTGACATAGAAGACAAAGTAATTGACAACGATCAAGGCGGCAGCAAGCAAGAGTACAATGGCACCAATAATAGAGAAGATACTAGGTGTATAGATTTCTCTTGTATAGGTATCGCTTTGTCCTCCAGACACTAAGGTATTTCTACCAGAGAGAGGAGAAGCGAGAACAAAGACCGTTCCAGCGATTACAAAGAAAGCGGCAGCAAAGAAGGAAAGAGAGTATTTTTCTTCTGTGAGATAGGTGTAAATGACCATTGCGATACCAGCGATCAACAAGATGAAAGCAATCAAGACTGCAGGAGCAATTTGAATGGCTTGTGTGGTATCAATTGGCACGCCATTGGTCGTTTTCACAAAGGCGATAACACCAGAGAAAGCTAATTGGAAACCAGTGATAGAGTAGTTATAACTGATTTGCATGTATCCTTCTGCTACCGATTCATCTAAGTATCTGGTAGCGTAGGTCATGTCGATGAATGGGAAGACCATCATAACGATGGCGACAACGACGAAGAGGAGAGAGACACCTAACATCCAATATTTTTTGACATTGGATAAGATGTTTTTCCAAGGATTATACACGTTATGAGCATTATTCATGTTCGGTATCCTCCTTTCTTTCTTCAAGTAATCCATCAACAAGTCCCTTAGCTAACTCTTCTTTTTGAGTTTCTTTCTTCGCTTTAGCGATAGAAGCTTTGATACGCTGAGACACGATACGAGGTTTCTCGGTTTGAGGAGCTCTCTTATCTAAGAGCCATGTGGCTGCAAAGTGCGTGTCCGTGATCTTAAAGTAAGGGGGTTCTTGTTGGAAATCAATTGCCATAGCATACTTATTTCTAGCAGCGAAGGCATCTCCTTTAGGAGGATTGAGCAAATACGGAGGAGTTCCAGGAATCGCTTCTAACTTTTCGTGAGAATCAATATCCGGGATGGAAGAGAGAAGTGCCCAAGTATAGGGGTGTTTGGGATCGTAGAAGATTTCCTCATCGGTTCCGACTTCCACAATCTTACCCGCATACATAACCGCAACTCTATCTGCCATATTTGCGACAACACCCAAATCGTGGGTGATGAAGATGATAGACATGTTACGTTCCGCCTTGAGCTTGTTGATCAATTCCAAGATTTGCGCTTGGATGGTAACATCTAAGGCGGTAGTAGGTTCGTCACAGATGAGAACTTCAGGGTTCGCAGTCAAGGCGATAGCGATAACAATTCTTTGTCTCATACCGCCAGAGAACTCGAAGGGATATTGGTTGTAACGAACTTCAGGTTGAGGAATACCGACCTCCGCCATAACCTTTAAGGCAGTGGCTTTGGCCTGTTGTTTACTGATTTTGAAGAGAGCTTGATACTGTTGTTTTCTGATCTCCATCTTCTTTTGGATTTCAGCAGTTTTATTTTCGTCATTCTTGACGTTTTCAAGCTCATGTTGCAAAGCGGCCATATCTTTATCAAACAAAGCTTTTTGTTCGATTTTATAAGCTTCAATCTCTGTCTTAGCTTCGACTTTTCTCTTCTTGAGATTTTCTAACAAGGCAGGTTTATTCTTCTTATATTCGGCGTCCGCTTGTGCTTTGATTTGCTTTGCTTCCTGAGCAAGGCGTTTGTGTTCTTCTGCTTTTTGCTTCTTTAAGGCCTGAACTTTTCCAGGTTTTTCCTGTTGAAGTCTCTTGATCTTTTCGTTGCAAGCAGCAATCTTTTCGGCATCGTTTTTCAATTCCGCCTCATCTTTTTCGAAGATAGCTTCATCGATTTCTCTTGTGAGAGCGTAGATTTCTTTTTCGAACTTTTCATCGCTATTTTCAATCATGCGCTCCGCTCTTTGATAAGCAGCCTTCTTTTTGGCTTCATTATTCTTAAGAGCGGCTTCTTCTTTAGAAATTAAGGCATCATATTTTCTCTTCATCAAATCGGAGTTGATCAACATCGCTTCCGTGATTTGTTTTCCTACCCTCATGATAGGGTTGAGAGAAGAGAGAGGATCTTGGAAGACCATACCGATCTTATGACCACGAATTCTGTGGAATTCGCTCTCATCGACCTTGGTTAAGTCTTCTCCTTCATACATGACACTTCCGTTTTCAATGACCGCATTGGCGGAAAGAATGCCCATGATGGTCTTAGAAGTGACGGATTTGCCAGAGCCGGATTCACCGACGATACATAAGGTTTCTCCTTTGTACAAATCGAAGGAGACACCACGAACTGCATGTACTAATCCATCATCTGTTTTGAAAGAGACATGGAGATTATTCACCGCTAAAATCGGTGCTGTATTTCTATTGATGTGATCCATATCAGTCTTGTCCTTTCAATGATGGGTTGAAAGCATCTCTGAGACCATTACCAAACAAGTTGAAGCAGATCATCAACATAGAGATGATGATGGCAGGGATGATGAGTTGGTTTGGATAGACAGAGAGATTCTTCTGTGTGTCAGAAAGGATGACGCCTAAAGAGTCAAGGTTCTGTAAGCCCAAGCCCAAATAAGAGATGGTTGCTTCAGAGAAGATGACACCGGGAATCATAAGGATAGAACGAGTGATGATGGTACCGACAGCGTTAGGTAAGATGTGACGGAAGATGAGTCGAGGAGCACGGGCGCCTAACGTTCTTGAGGCAAGAACATATTCTCGACCTCTATATCGGTAGAATTGAGATCTTGTCGTCGAAGAAGTTCCAATCCAACCAGTCAAACAAAGAGCGAGAGCAAAGACGAAGAAGTTTTGACCTAATTGGAGAGTTAAGACAGTCATTAAGACAATCCACGGAATACCACCTAAGATATCGGTGAGACGTTCCATGACGATATCGACTGTTCCACCATAGTAACCGGAGATAGAACCCCAGATAACACCGATGATGATGTTGATGGCGGCGACAATAATACCTAAGATCAAAGAAGTTCTAAGACCAGAGAAGACATACTTGAGCATATCTTTTCCGTCTTTTTCTGTACCGAAGAGGTGGATAGGCATCGTCTTATAACCTAATTTCTTATAACGGATAATGGTACCCGTCATGGTATAGATGATACCTTGTTTGTCACTGATAGTTTCGGTTTGACCCGTGATTTCCGTGACATAGACCTCTCCAGATGCTTGTCCTTTTTCCGTGATCTTGAAGGTGGATGGAGCATCCGCTGCAGTGTAATCATATTCGATATATCCTAAGTTGATCCACTTGTTCAATTCGGACATGGAGATCTGTTCGTTCTTAGAAATACCATATTGAATATTGTATTGATCGTAAGTGATATCGCAACGAGTGACGAAAGCTTCCGTACAAGTGGTACCACCGTTTGCGGCAGCTTTCCAGTAACTGATGTTGGCAGAGCCATCGTCTTTTTTCACCTTTTGGAGAAGGAGTTCGTTAGCATCTTCAATCAAAGAGTTACTTCCACCAAAGGATCTGGCTCTGAGAGCACTTCTTTGGCTAGCGTTGAGAGGAGAACCGTCGTTCTTGGTTCCTGTGATTTCGAATTTTTGAATGTAAATGGCAGTTTTGGCATCAGGATTAGAAGTAAAACTGAATCCTAAGCTGAACTTTGTACCAGTCTCTGCAGTAGAGATACCAGCAGTTTCCATTTGTTCATTGATAGAGAATGTCATATCCGCGTGAGGAGTGACATAGGCTTTTTCTTTCTTTTCTTCTGCAGAACCATATTCTTTGGTCGGAGCAGTGAGATCATAAATATCTCCCGTAGAGGTATAAATGATCAAAGACCAGTCAGGAGTGGCAAAGCCTTCTCTATCATCCCAAGTACCTAATTTGAAGGTGACGTTGTATTTGTTGGCGGTGAGGTTGAAATCGAAGGGTTCGGAGAAGAAGTAATAACCTTCTTCATTTTCTGCAGGATTCTTGATGGCAGTAGCATAACCACCTTTTCCATCCGCAGCAGCATAATCGCCATAATCTTGGCGAACGTTCTCTACTTTGACAATAGAAGCAGGATCATCTTCTTCGCCGATGTAGATCTTGTTTCCATTCTCATCTAAGATATCTTTTCCATTCTCGTCAACTGCGTAAGGATAAGCGACATTCTTGATGAGTCTAGTACCATCCCACCATCCAGTACCTGCGGCAAATAACTTCATCGGAAGGTTGGTTTCATACTGGTTGATACCTTCGATATCGCCAGGAATGAAATCCATCGGGATGATGAGGGCGCATAAGAAGAGGAATCCTAAGATGATACCGCCGACGACAGAAGATTTGTTCTTCGCGAATCTGCGCATAGCATCTTTAAAGAATGTGGTAGGTTTGGTTGTGAATTTTGTGTCGTGAATAGAGGCGTCTTGTTGAACGAATTTGAATTGAGAAGAATCGGCACTGTTCCCGTAGTTATCCTTTCCTTCTTCCCCCATGTCGAAGACAAGAGAAGCATCACGTTCTGTTTCTTGTAAATTCTTGTTTTCTAAATCGCTCATGATGCTTTAGCTCCCATTCTGATACGGGGATCGATGATACCATAGGAAAGGTCAACCAACAAATTGGCAACCAAACCGATCATGGTATACAAAGCCATATCGACTAATAAGACATTCCAGTCCTTGTAACGGATACATTCGACAAACAAAGATCCGATGCCAGGAATGCTATACAACTGCTCTAAAACCATAGAACCGGAGAGAATACCGACGAATTCGCCGATAATCATGGGAACGATCGGAACCATGGAATTACGTAAAGCGTGACGAACAATACATTGGCTCTTAGTCAAGCCTTTGGTTCTTGCTAAAAGCAAGAATTCACTGGACATAACTTCGGTCAATTCTGCTCTTGTGTATCTGGTGAAACCAGCGACAGTACCAAAGGAAAGGGCAAGAACAGGGATGACCATGGCGCGAGCAAATTGTTCGATTGGTGCGCCAGATTGTGGCCAGGTAGAAGGTAAGAGATTGGTGTTATAAGCTAAGATCAACATCAAGACAGAGATGACGACGAAGGAAGGGACAGAGATCATGACCATAACCAATGTGGATAAGAAGTGATCCGGAGCTTTGTTTTTATTCAAAGCAGCGATGATACCAAAGACAAATCCTAAAGGAACGGAGATGATCATTGTGAAGATATTGATAATAACGGTAGGACCCATACGTTGACCAATGATAGTCATAGCAGAAGCGGAAGGCTGTAAGGCACTAGAAAGACCCCAGTTCCACTGAGTGAAAATACCAGAGAGCCAAGCAAAATATTGCTCAATGATGGGTTTCTTATAGAAGTAATGCAAGACACCGGCGACTTCTTTCTGTAAGAGATAGTTGCCGAGTTCTGGTCTTTCTATAATTGAATCGATGTAATAACCAAGTCCAACTTGGTCCATGCAGAAGGCATATTGCGCATCCTCGTTTCCCGCGATCACCCCGTTTGGCAACATCTTAACCAAGATGAATGTCAAAGTCAGGATGACAAACGCGGTAACAAGCATGAGTGCAATACGCTTCAGCGCGTATTTCACAATATAAGGCATTTTAAGAAAATTTCGTATCTACTAAGACTTAATTAGAATTTTTAATTCCGCGACCTGTGAGTAAGGTTAAGGTAGTGGTGAAGCTAGTTTCAGCACCATTGATAACCGCGGTGTAAGTGAAGGTGAAGGTGACAGTATTGGCATCTTCCGTGGTTTCGCTTCCATCATCGCCTTCCACGATAGCCGTATTGTAGGCAGCACCGACTTCGAAAGTACCAACATAATCGTTAGCGCTGGTAGCACCAGATTCTTCTAAGGAGTAGGTGTCACCGGCAGCAGAAGCGTTGGACAAACGGATACGGATGTTGGCAGCACCGGCTTCGATCAATTGCTTGAAGGAGAGCTTATAAACTACCTTTTCGGCACCAGCAGTAGCATCGTAGGATTCATATTTGTTGTTTCCAGTACCCTTGGTGGAAACGTTGACGGTGTTAGCAATATCACCAGTCTTGGTGAGAAGTGCAGCGCTATCGCCAGCAGCCCAGAGAGAGTCATAGGACCACTTCTTGCCATCATAGACGATAGGATCGTCAGCATCGATCTTGCTGGTATCAGGACCCCAGTTGAGGGTGAAACCAGAAGAGTTATCGGATTTGAGAACTTCCATGAAGTTGAGAGGGTTGAGGGAGTTACCAGAGATAGCACCGAAGCCTAAGTCGAATTCACCTCTTCTCATCTTGTTGTAGACTTCTTCATAGTCAGAAGAACCATTGGTTTCGATGATGTTGAGTTTGTAACCGCCAGAATAATCTTCAGCGATGACTTCATCGAAGACACGGATGATAGAAGTGAAGACGTCAGCGTAATCGGTCTTATCGTTGGTGTTCATCCATTCCATGGTGATAGGAATGAGATAAGGGTTAGCGGAAGAGCCAGCACCAGCACCAGAGTTTTCGGTTTCAAGAAGTCCAGCTTCGACCATATCGGTGATGGTTCCATCCATAACTTCTCTCAATTCATCCTTAGCGGCATCGACGTTGTAACCGAAAGTATCGTTATAACGGTTGGCAAGGACAGCCTTGTGAGCAGGAGTGGAGTTGTAAGTAGTACCATCTTCAGGGTTGATAAGGTAGTTATCCGCGAAGTATTCCTGAGTAGGTTTCATACCTCTAGCTTCACAGATAGACTTTCTATCCAAAGCGAAGGATAAGAAGTTGAGGAAGTGAGGATCAGACATGTAAGGTTTGACACCAGACCAAGTGGCGGTAGATTCCACACCAGCGGGATGTTGATAGATGGTTCCAGTAGGACCAAATCTTTGTAACCACTGTTGTTTGGTGGAAGCGTTAACATTGATCTTGAAGTTAGAATCACCTAAGGTCTCATATTTTCTCCAAGTCATGGCACCGCTGGTACCTTCACCGTTGGTGGACTTGAATTCGTTAGCTAATTCATCCTTGTTAGGAGCATAGGAGTCGGTCTGACCAGATAAGAAGTTGTTCTTAGAAATGGTCGCATCGGAGACTTGGTTATAAGAGATACCGCCGATGTTGTAGACCTTTCTCTTGTTGACTTTATCACCGTGAGTGAAGACATCTTCTTTCCAGAAGTAGCTGTCGTTCTTCTTGAAGTTGACGACCTTTTGAGTCTGCCAATCGGTGATGTAGTAAGGACCAACAGAGAGCATGGTATCCACAGGGGTAGCACCATTGGGGAACTTACCTAAACCCTTAGGACCCCACATCTTGATGAAGGCTTCCGGAAGAGGAGAATAGAGAGTGGAGGAGAGATAGTACATCGCATAGAATTGAGTACAAGGATACAAGAGGTTGAATTCGATGAAGTTACCTTTATCATCGCTTCCGACCTTGATGTTCTTGGCCATGTATTTTTCCCAAAGAGTATTATCCCAAAGGGCAGAAGTATCACCAGTCTTGTTGGCTTTGGTTTCACCATAGTAGTTTTCAGCACCTTCGAAACCAGAGACACCAGAAGTCATTTCCGCACCTCTGTATTGGTTGTTCCAAGCAGTGAGGGCGAACTTGATAGGAGTGAGGTAATCCTCTAAGGTGACTTTCTGCTTATCGTATTTTTTCACATCGTCTTTAGAAGAACCAGTTCTATAAACAACATCATCTCTGAGGTGGATTCTCCATCTCTTGTTGTAGTTGTATTTTGCATCTGTCTTTTCATAGGCAACACCGTTTTCATCGACAGAGATAGGTCTGTCATCGGTAGCCAAAGAAGGATACCATTCATAACCATCGTTGGTTTCATTCAAACGAGTTTGATAATAAGCGTCTGCGATGTAACCATAAACGGTGGAAACGTCACTACCAGAAGCGTTGATTGCATTGGCGTGAGCGGGTAAGGAAGTGGTAGCGATATTGTAATAATCGCCATGTCCACCTAAAGGATTCTTCAAGTCTTCTTTGAAGCTTCCTTCTCTTGTTGTACCCCAACCGTAACCAGAGATGTAGGACTTAGGAAGAGGTTCATATCTGGTGTTATAACAAACGTTGGAACCGTTAGAGAATAAAGTGATGCCAGTCAAATAGTGATCGACGGCATATTTTTCCAAGGAACCGAGAATTCTAGATTTTTCATCATAGCTAACGGTGGCATAGGAATGTCCGCCAGGAACCACGCTTGCATCTTCAACGGTGACAACGAATTCCATCTTTTCAGAAGCGTTAGAAGCTTCAGCGATGGTGATGGTGGCAGTGCCTGCCTTCAAAGGATAAACGGTTCCACCATTTCTGACCTGAATAACAGTGTCATCAGAAGTTGTGACTTTGAAAGATCCATCACTACCATCTGTCATATAGGCAGAGAAGATAGCGACACCTTCACCGACAGTCATCTTCAATTCGGTGCCAGCTTCATATTCCTCACCTTTGAAGACAACATAGAATTCAGATTCTTCAATAGGATCTGTACTGGTTGTGCCAGTGCCAGTGTCACCAGTGTTTGTGGTGGCAGTGGTAGAGGGGTTAGTAGTAACAGGTTCTCCACCGCATGAAGACAATAATGCGATAGCGAACAAGGACAAGGTTGTAACTGCTCTTTTCATTTTTTTCATACTTTCTACCTCCTTAAGGGGAATTTCTCTTTGATAAGACAACCAAAAAACGGGTTGTCGAATTTAAGTAATATAAATATTTTATATTTATTTATTTTATAGTCAACTTGAATTTTTTTATCACCACTATATAAAGCACTTTTTATAAAGTAAGCGCTTACTATTTTGTGAGGGCAAACGCAAAAATCAAACAAAGCAATAAACAGAGCGCTCCGTAGACTAGCCACGGTAAAAAAACAAAGCCATTTTGCTTACGTTTTTCCTCTTTTTCCTGTTTGTACTCATAAGCGTCATCATATCTTTTGGGAGTGCCTCTTCGGAATGTCGTATGTACCCAATTGATGGTTTGATAACGGAATGTATCAAAAATACCCGCTCTCACCACAAATGCTAATCCTAGATACCCCAGATATAGGGCAGCAGGGATTAAAAAGATGTCGCTTAAATTCCAAGAGGTGAAATAATACATCGGCACCACAAAGATAGGGATGATCACACCCAAGACGACAAATAAGATGATGTTTTTCTTCAAATAGTCTGATAAATACATAACAAGATTGAAAGCAAAAGCCCTGGAAACCCAAGGCTTTTGCATGATAAGTAGACGAATAGATTACTTGTCTTCTCTCTTCTTCTTGAACGCGATGGCAGTGCCTAATAAGGCAAGAGAGCCAGCGATAGTAGAAGCAGCGACGACAGATCCTCCACAACCTTTCTTTTCACCTTCAGAGGAAGTAGTTCCTTCAGGAGCGGTGGTAGTAGTAGTGGTGGGTTCAGAGGTTTCTGTAGTAGGTTCAGAAGTCTCAGTGGTAGGTTCAGTGGTGGAAGTTGTTCCAGTATCTTCAGGAGATCCCTTAGGAGCGAAGTTGAGAGAGAAGTAAGCAGCATCCTTAGGCATCTTGATAGCTAACATACCGGAAGCAGCGTCATAAGTGAAGTTACCATCTTCACCATCAACAGAAACAATGATATCTTCAGAATTCAAGCCAGTATCTAATTGGATGTATAAGATGTAGTCAGCTTTAGGAGTGATAGCATTGCCCTTGGCATCCTGGATTTCGATGGTGTAATCATAGGAACCATTGGTGCCATAGTTGACGATAGCGAAGTCATTCTTGTTGGTGAAGAAAGTGGATCCGACAGAGAAGTAGAGTTCCTGAGGATGCACCAATAAAGCTAATTCATTGTGAGCATAGTCAGTTAAGATGACATGAATCTTGTTAGATTCATAAGTCTTAGCATTGAAGCTGTAAGAAGACTTGTAGTCATCAGTAGTTCCTTCCACTAAGGTAGGAACGACAGTGTTGGTAGTATTGAACTTAGCAGTGTTGTTATTTCCTCTGGCAACGAGGTCGAGGTAATATCTGCTGCCGTTCTCTCTGACAGCGGTGGAAACGAGTTCAGGAGCAGTCTTATCGATGACTAAGCTATATTCCTTAACTTGAGTCTTACCAGTGGAGTGAACGTTGAATTCGAATTTGAGTTTGTAGTTTCCTTCAGGAACTTTGCTGATATCCATACAAGCGTAAGCACGATGTAAGACATAACCAGTATCATCCGTGATCAAGAAGGATTTGTTGATACCCATAGAGGTATTGACGCTATAACCACTCTGCCATTTGAAGAGGTCACCGAAGGTACCCTTTGCAGAAGGAGTGGAAGCGCCATCTTTTGTGACAGACCAAGTAGCGCTTGTTAAGGATCTGTTGACAAACATAACAGCAACTAACTTATCGGAGATGCCAGGAGCACCAGCATAAAGTGTGTTGTTGTCTGCACCAGTAACGGAGAGGAAGTCACTGCCGTTAGCAAGAGCAGATTTCTGCATTTCACCGATCTGGTTGAGAACGGTGGAACTAGGATTAGAACCAGTAGCAGAGAGAGTAGAACCAGTGTAAGCGTTAGGCTTGGCGTATTGTTCGTTGAGACCTTGCATGTAGTTGTCTGTTAAATCAGAGTCATAAACATGAGCAGGATCTTTTTCGAAATCGAAGGGTTCGACAGCATAAGCGGCGTTGTAATCACCATAGAATCCCATGTAAGGAAGAGTTAAGGTGGTGTTAGCCTTAGGTGTAGCTTCTTCTAACTTGAGGAAGCCTTCCACGAAGGAACCAGCGCCATCCTTGAAGTACTTAGCGAAGTATTCCTTCACAGTACCAGAGAAGTTTTCAACTTTGCTATCGCCGAATTCTTTTTCGAAGTGGAGATTATCAAATCTGAATTTGACAGTGCCGGTAGCAGAACCATTTGCAGGAACATTGATTGCTTCACCGAGGGAGACATAGCCATCGCCATTCGGATTGGTGACAAAGTCATCGTTGACGGAGATGGTAGGAACACCGACGAACTTAGGATAAGTAGAGAGATCGTTCTCATCGAATTTGACATTCTTGTCATAACCGATAGTTTCGGATCTAGAAGACTCTTCTTCAGCGGCATAAGTGTCATGTGTGACCTGGATTCTGAGTCTAGGAATCATGACAGCGATAGAAGGATTGTAAGTTCTAGCGACATTACTTTCGTTGTAAACAGTGTAATCAAATTCAATGTAGTTAGCGGAATTGTCTTCAGCGAAGTTTCCATCTTCAACGAAGAGAGAACCATCGTTCTTCAATTCAGCCTTAGCCTGATAGTCGTTAGAGAAACCGTCAGTCTTATTGTTCTTAGTAAGTATATAAGATTCAGCTTCTAACATACCAGCGACATTGACACGACCAGCACCTTGGTTTCTAGGAGAACCGATGGTAGTCTTAGAAGTATCGGTGATTTGGTCAGCGGTAGACATAGCGATATTAGAGAGAATGCTCTTCTTTTCTTTATAAGCTTCTTCGTCGGCGACTTTCATGCTACCGAATTGAGGATGCCATTCGGATAAAGCAGCAGCGAAAGCACCAGTGAAGTTAGGTGTAGCCATGGAGGTACCAGAGAGGTTATCGTAACCATAGATACCAGAGTTTTCACCCTTAGTATTGGCGTGGATAGCCCCCATGGTGAGAGAACCAGGAGCAGTGATGGTAGGACCTAAGTCTAAGTTGTAAGCTGGACCGTCAGAGGAGAAGGAGGAGATGATGTTTCCATCAGCGGCATCTTCAACAACGTTACGGGCGAGAGTCATAGTACCGACACCACCAGCGTTATCGATAGAAGGTTCAGCATCCTTAGCGGCAGAAGGCTTATAAGTACCCCAAGTAGGGATAGTGTTCTGGAAGACGAAGCAAACAGGGATATTCGGAGAGTTATCGGAGAAGGCCATGGAGAAGTTGAAGGTGACAGAAGGATCGTTGTTGATAACGATAAGGGCAACAGCACCATACTTTTCAGCTAATTGATATTTGCTGACGAAGGTGGTTTGACCTCTGTTAACAACGGCGACTTTACCTTTGACAGCTTCTTCGCCACCGATAGCGAGGTAATCGCTATCTTCACCATAACCAGGAACATAAACATAATCGACAGTAACAGTATCTGCACCTTCAGGGATCAAATCTGTCATATATCTATCTTGGTCGAAGGTTTGAGTAGAAGAGGAGACAACCTGATCTTTGAAAGCGACAGGATTGGAGTTCTCTTCGCCATCCTTTTTGACCAAAGCAATAGAATCATAGAAAGCTCTGTCAGGGTTAGAAGAAGCAACAATGTTAGCATCTTCATCAGAGTTAGCATGGCTTCCTAAAATACCAGTTTCAACCGTGGAAGTAGAGAAGTCAGCATATCCCTTGTGAGAAGAGAAAGAAGACTTACCAGCATTACCAGCAGCGAAGTTGACAATGGTACCATTTTTTCTAGCTTCAGCGATGACTTGGTTGGTGCTCTCATCATAAGAGTCATCATAGTCATATAAATCAGAACCTAAAGAAAGGTTGACAACATCGATACCGAGCTTGGTGGCATCTTGGATAGCGGACATGATAGCAGAAGTGCTAGCTCCACCACCCTGATCAGCGAAGACTTTGAAAATAGCAAGTTGAGCGGCAGGGGCAATACCACGGAAATCTTGTCCGTTAGCAGCGGCCATAGAAGCAACGTGAGTACCGTGTTCTTGAGTGGCAACACCAGGATCAACATTAGTATCTCCACCAGCATAGTCATAGGCATAGAAGATCTTGTTGTTGATTCTTGTGTAATCGTGATCAAGTTTAGCAGCTTTCACCTGGTCATCACCCATAGGGGCGAATTCATCATCTAAATCGACGAAAGCAGGAGAAAGTAAGGTATATTTTCCTTTTTCAGCATCTGCTTCAGCCTTGGTTCTAGCCTCAGAACCAGAAACTTGGTTCATGAATAAACCAGTATCGATGATACCGATAGAAACGCCAGCGCCGGCAGCACTCTTGGCTACATAGCCACGTGCCTGGATAGCTTCAGCGATTTCAGAAGAAGTGGCATGCATCGTTTGAGCAGAATAGTTTTCCATCTTCTGCTGGATGATAGCCTCTTCAGGGGTAATACCTCTGAAAGAAGTAGGATAACTTTCTACCTCAGGTCTAGCATATTGATGCTCTTCCTGGACATAAGAGACACCAGTCGTGTTCTCAATTACATCGTGGAAAGCAGAATTCACTTTGACTGCGAAACCATTGAATAATGTGTCATAAACATGTGTAATTTCATAGGAATCAGCAGGTAAAGCGCTGGCTAATTGAGCCATAACTCTGTTACGGTTAGCATCGGCCAATTTTTTATTGGCATCTAATTCACCGTCGACTTTAACAATGTAGGTCTTTTCTCCATCCTTCTTCAAGTCAAGGTATTCATCTACCTTGCTGTGTTGAGCAGCATAGAAAGTAAGACCCATGATAGTAGCAATAGAAGCCGCTAAAATCATTTTTTTCATAAAGGGACCTCCTAAAAATTCAAGCATGTTAAATTGTAAATGTAGAGTTTTTGATTTCAAAAGAAAATTTTCACAAAAAAATAAAAAGAAAAACCGCCTTTTTTCTATAATTTGTAGAAAATTAGCGGATTTTCTTTAATTTTTTGCTGTTTTTAGCTGTTTTTATGTCTTTTTGACAAAAATTAAATTTTTATGGAAACGCTTACAATAACATTATTAGTTTTTAATTTATTATTAATATATAAGCTTTTTTGATATGTGCGTGTTCTTATCTCATCATTTCTTTCACGACTTTGACCATGGCTTCCATCTCATCATAGTCCACATATTCGTATTTGCCGTGCATATTGTAATCGCCAGTGCCTAAGTTAGGGGTGGGAAGTCCCATGAAGGAGAGTTGAGAACCAGTAGTTCCACCTCTGATGGCTTCATAACGGCATTCCATACCAAACTTGGCATAGATATCGTTGATCTCTTTTTGAATCTGCGGATATTGATCCAAAATCACCTTCATATTGTGATATTGTTCTTTGATATCTAAAACGATAGCTTCATATCCTAATCTGTCATTGATTCTTCTCGCAGTCAATTTTGCTAATTTAATCATCTCTTGGATTTGAACTTCATCGAAAGAGCGGATGATATAGCTAGCTTCTGCATGATCTTCGCAACCTTGGAAATTGCATAAATGGAAGAAAGGTTCTTTTCCATCTGTGTCTTCCGGTCTAAGGAATTCGGGTAAAGCATTTTGGAAGTGAATTAAAACATTGCCTGCATTGACAAGTTTGTCTTTCGCAGAGCCAGGATGGATAGATTTACCAGTGACTTTCACTTCCATCGCGTAAGCGGTGAAGGATTCAATAGAAACATAACGGTAATCGCCACCATCCACAGTGTAGCCATATTTTGCGTTGACAATACCCATAGAGACATGTCTAGCATCAGCACCGATTTCTTCATCGGTTGTCATGATGATTTCAAGAGGTCTATGATTCTCTTTCTTCTCTAAGATTTCACTTAAAGCGGTCATGATGATTGCCATACCAGCTTTATCATCGCCACCTAAAAGAGTATTTCCATCGGTATGAATCACTCTATGACCCACAGAATGATTTAAGGAAGGGAAATCTTTGGGAGAAAGAACCATTCCTTCTTGAAGAGGGATATCTCCACCTTGATATTCTGTGATGATGGGATTCACATCTTTTCCAGAAGCTTGGTTAGACGTATCCATGTGAGCTAAAAAAGCAACAGCATCTTTGCTTTCATCTCCAGGGAACTTTGCATCCACTTGTCCGTATTGATTCACAGTGATTTCACTAGGATTTAACGCTTGAAGTTCTCTAAGCATCACGTTGGTAAGGTTCAAGATCTTATCATTAGAACAAGCATCATCCTTTTCTTCTAAAGCAGTAGTCTCAATTTTGACATACTTCAAAAAGCGATCTAATAGTGTCATATGTTTTCTCCTTTATTAATCGTTATCCGAATTTTCATTCGGTTTTCTCTTCAAATCGAAGATTAAGTTACAGACTTTGAATTCTCCATTGAACTGGAACACCTTAGAGAAATCGCCTTTACCAATCATAGAAGGTTTGAGATATTCTTGATTGATAGGAAGATTATCTAAGATGGTAGGACCGATATGAATACTTCTCTTAATGGTGGAATTGATCACCGCGAGATTCAGTTCATAACGGATAGCTTTCAATTCAACATCTTTACTTTCTTTCAAAAGGTTTTCATAATCAAGATGTCTCTTAGAGAAGGGAACATTCACTTGATTCAAGATGATGATAGCATTAACCTTATCTTTCTCTCTAAAGATACGACGATACGAATTGACTAATGTTGCATAATCTAACACTTCTTTATAAGCACCATCTAAGGAACCATCAAACGTTAAGAAAATAGAATCCGTTGTTCCTGCGTTGGTTTTCATCTCAATGAAGGATTTTGGACAACAACGTTTCACAGTTCTATCGACCAAATCGAAGAATTCCATCAGATTTCTAGACTCAGCCTTTGTTGTTTTGACACCAGTAACCTTAATATATAAGTAAAGTAATGGTGAATTCTTTTCGATGTTATCTTTTGTCACTTGCAAGGCTAAATCAAAGTTATAAGGATCCGTGATAAAGTCTTTAGAGACAACAAGATATTTTTCTCCTTCTTTTTCTACCTGGAAAGCATGTCCATTGCTTTCAAATTTCTCGTTTGGTTTAAAGTCTTTTAAAGAACGGTAGTTCGCAATCAATATATTATCGATATTTTCGATATCTTTTTCATTGAAAAGCACATAATCCCAGCCGAAAGGAGAATCTTTATCACCAAAATTTTCAAGTCTTAAGTAACGTCCGGCAAAATCAGAGACTTCTTCTTTGTCTTCTCCAAAAATTTCCGCATAGTAAGACAAAGCTTTATTTCTTCTATCTCTTTCTTTATTGATATGAGAGATATCCTCATCTCCAATCAATAAGAAGGCGGGTTCTGTAGCAATAACATCCGGATCGGTATAATAAGGATCAAAATCTACTTTAGTAGATTCTTTTCTTTGCCAATTGCGATGATTGGCCATAACTTCTTTGATGCTATCTTCTTCCAGTTCTAATCCTTTTTCATTCATATAAGAGATGAAATCTTTATAGGTTTCAGGATTTCCGTTGTTTTCAAGATAGTAAGAATACCAGCGATAATAATCTTTTTCGACCAAGAGATTTACTTTTTCTTCTTTATCATTCTTTTCTTGATCCGAATTCTTCTGATTGAGGAGAGAGATATCGATATCTTTTTGATTGATGATCTTATAAAGCTCAGAAAT
Source organism: Bacilli bacterium (assembly GCA_017470005.1). Classification (GTDB taxonomy): domain Bacteria; phylum Bacillota_I; class Bacilli_A; order RFN20; family CAG-288; genus Enterosoma. The sequence goes on from JAFUFH010000037.1 coordinate 85,201, forward strand.
CTTCTCGATATTTGCTTTATTCAATTGCTCAATCTGATTCTTTTCTTCTTCAGCAATTTGTTTGTTAGAAGAGAGATTGCTAATCTTTTCTTTAGATTCATTCAATTGATTTTCTCTATTCTCAATCTCTTGATGCAATTCTTCGATTTCACGGTCTCTTTCACGGATTTCACCTTCGTGGAGAAGAGTGAGATTATAGTATTTAATCTGCAAATCTTGGAATTCTTCTCTCATCTTATTCTCTTGAGCGAACAATTGTTGATACTCGGTATCCATGATCTCTTTTTGATCATCGGTAAACTGAGATTGAGCTTCCAAAGAATCGTATTCTTTTTGAATCTTTTCTTTTTCTTCTTTTAATTTGGCATGAAGTTCGTTGAGATTGGTCAATTCTTGATTGAGATTCTCATTTTCTTTACGAAGTTGATTAAGTTCTTCTTCGTTTTGTAAGGTATAAGCTTCTTGTTGTTGGTTTTCTTGTTGTTTTTGTAACTCAAAAGCATCTACTCTCTGTTGGAGTTCATTCTTTTCGTTAGAAAGATTCGAGATAATATCATCCTTTTCTTGAAGAATATTATTCTTTTCTCCTTCTAATTTTTCATTTTCTTGTCTTAATTGAGCATTTTCTCTCTTTAAACTTTCAAATACTTGATAATTTTGTTGAGAAGTAGAGATATTTTCTTCTAAATTTCTTTGTTTTTCTTCTTCTAAAGCAGCGACTCTTTGCTCTAATTGACTCTTTTCTTCTTTTAATTGAGCAATTTCTTTCTCGCTTTGTTCATCATGAATAGGAGTTTGTTCCATTTCATTGATCTGTTGAGAAAGTGTAATATTACTCTCTTTCACTACTTCACATTCAGAAATAGCAACATCTCTTTCGGATGTTAATGTTTCATTTCTTTCTTGTAGTTGTTGATTCTTTTCTTGTAATTCAACAATTTGTTTCTTCAAAGCTTCATTAGCTAAAAGTATCGATTGCATCTGTTCTTGGCTTCTATCTTCGACAGGCTGTGAAACAGGATTTTGTTTTGCTTCTTCTAATTCTTTTGTTAATTGTTCATTTTCATTTCTAGAAACATTCAAAGCTTGATTGATCTCAGAGAGATTCTCCATATCTGCTTTGATTTGAGTCTTTAATTTCTCAATCAATGTTTCTAATTCAAAGATCTTTTCTTTGGTCTTTCTTTCTTCCACAGAAAGAGTATCATCCGGGTTTTCTTCCTCTTCTTGATTCACAACCTTGATCTCCGTGTGATGAATCTCGGGTTGAGGAATTCCGTTTTCTTGAAGAATTTCAAACCTTTTTGATACGTCTTGATCAAAGATGGTTTTATCTTCCTCTTTTACTTCTTCCGGTTCTTTAAAAACTTCTTCAGCAGGAATTTCTTGTTGTTGACCTACTTCTTCAGTGGAGATTTCCTCTTGTTGTTCAACTTCTTCAACAGGTTCTTCATGAGCTTCTTCTAAAATCACTGTTTCTTCCGTAGGATTCTCTTGTTGTTCTTCAACAACTACTGTTTCTTCTACTGGAGCTTTTTCGGTAGGTTCTACGTGATTTTCTTGAACAACATTTTCTTGTTCTTGAACAGAGTTTTCTTCTGGTTCTTTCACGATATAAGTTTCTTGAATTGCTTCATTTCGATTTAAAACCACGTGAGAAGGTTCTAGTTTCTCTTCAATGTAACTAGGCTGTTTTTCCTCTTTTGTTTTTTGAATATAATCTTGATTGAGATTATCTTGGAACACTTTCTTTCTTATCTGATCAGGAGATACCATATGGAAAGCATTCTTACTTTGATAATCTACCGTTGCGATAGAGTGAAGTCTATTCTTGTTGAATTCAGGATTCTGATTTTCTTCATTAGGATCCATATTGATTGGATGATTTCTATCGGTGATGTCATAGATAGAAAAAGTCCCATATGTTTTTCCTCTTCTCACTTCAAAGGTGTTTTGACCAATCTTGAAGGTAGGTTTTCCTGCGCGGATACGAATGGTCGTCAAAGCACAACAAATCATATTGGTAGAAACATTGAGGAACGGTTTCTTCAAATCAATGTTCCATCCATAGGGAGATTCAGTATTATTGAATTCTTCTCTCTTCATTGGATGTGAAGCAAAATCATATGCGATTTCTCTATCTTGAAATAATTGTTTCCATATTTCTAGAGCTTTTTCTCTTTCCATGATGAATCTCCTTTCTTTTGTACAGCTTTTTCTAATGCGTCATAGGCGTTTTGATTGAGTTTACACATCTCTTCTTTATCTACCTTGAGCACTTTTCTATCATAAGTATATAGTCCGTTTTGTTCGGTCTCACAATCCGCAAGCTGTGTATAGATGATCATATTCAATCCATACTTATCAATTTGAGGAATCAATTTATTGTTATATAAATCTTGTAGCTTGAGTAAAAGTTCTTCTTTGGTCTTGGCGTAACCATGGCCAAAGCATCCTTCAAAGTACGTGTTCTCTTCCACTCGTAAAGTGATACCACCAACTTCCGTGAATATGAAACATCTCTTCTTTTTATCGACTCTCTTCATTCCTGGATAGGAATAAGAATGGATTGAATAAAAATCAGAGTCGGAATCATACCAACCAGAAGCCGTATCATATAAATGGAAAGAATCTTCTTCTTTCAATTCATGATAAATACGAGAGGAATCAAATTGTCCCCAACCTTCATTGAAGATGGTGTAAATCAAAACAGAAGGATGATTGTGGAACATAGAAAGATATTCTCTACATTCTCTTTCAAATTCTTTTCTACCTTCCTCGTTCTCTCTCTTCATATTCTTATAATTGATATTCTTTTCGCTTAAGAAAGTGAATAATCTAGGAGCAACTGTGGCAACAAAGGAATAAGATTCTCCTCCGCAAGGGAAGTCTTGAATCAAAATCATTCCTTCTTTATCACAATAATAATAGAAGAGATCTAATTCTGTCTTGATATGTTTACGGATACAATTGAATCCTAATTCTTTGCTCTTTTGGATATCAAAAAGATAATCTTGGTAAGTGCGAGGAGTTAAGTTAGAAACAAAATAATATCCTTGATCCAATAAACCAGATAAGAAGATAGGTTCCTCATTCAATAAGATTCTCTTCTTTCCATCGATCTCTTTGATTTCAATCTTTCTCATACCAAAATAAGAAAGAACTTGATCATTCTCATAAATGACTTTTACCGAATATAAATAAGGAGAGGAAGGAGACCATGGATGGAAGTCTTCTTTCAAAGAGATATATTCATTTTCGTTGGTATGAATCGTATAAGGTTTACTATGGATATAAAGAGTAGCGACTCCTTTTTCTTTTGTCTTAACAAAAACCTTCACTCTCTTTTGATCATAGTCCGGAGTGAACTGGATATCTTCGATATAATATCTTCCTACCGATTCCATCCATATCGGTTTATAGACACCGCTAGAGGAAGAATAGAACCAACCATTCTGAGCATCCAATACTTGTTTACCACGGCTGTGATAGGAAGTATCTGTCACATCTTTTACCTTTAAAATGAGATCAAATTCTTTTTCGATTCCAAAAGGAAGAAGAACAGAAAACGGAGTGTATCCACCCATATGAGAAGCAACAATCATGCCATTGATATAGACTTCACAATATTGATCTACGCCTTCAAAGTGAATCATCGTATTCTCTTTTTGAAAGCCTTCTGGCATGACAATATGCTTGTGATAATAAAGAATATCATCGGGTTCCACCAAATAATTCACCCCAGAAGAAGCACTCTCTAAGGCGAAAGGAACCAAGATTTTATGATCGTATGAAGTAGGAAGAGTCTCTTCTTTATTCCATGTTAAATCATAGCATCCATTCAAACAGAGATAAGAATCTCTCTTCAAAGAAGGACGAGGATACTCACTCAAAGGGATCTCATCAAAATCCACTTTGACCTTTTCACGCTGAGAAAATAGATAACCTTTATTCTGTGGCAATTTGTTTCTCCTTTTGATTCATACGGAAATAGAAGAGGATAGGAACGATAGCTAATAGTAATAATCCTAAGCCGACAAGGTAACCAAAACGGGTAGGGATGACAGCAGGATTACCATAATCATCCACATATCCAGAACCCAAATTATTGTTTAGTGCATCTCCAATAAAAGGTCCAATGCACATCGGTAAAGCGACAACAAAGATCATTCTCACTCCCATGAAAGATCCTTCTTTTCCGGCAGGAATCTTTTCTTTTACTAGAGCGTTAACAATCGTAGGAACACCAACATAACCAGTGATCATGATCGTACCAGCAATAGCAGCATAGATCGTGCGAGCCATATCTTGAGCAATCTCTGTGATGAAGAACATCAAGAAGATACCGATACCGAATACTAAGAACACAGGAAGGATCATCTTGTTCTTACCAAACTTATCCGATAAGAAACCAAAGATGACAGAAGCCACAGATCCTAACACCAAGGCTAAAGCCATGACGATAGCAAAGGGAGTTAAGAAGCTGCTTCCGGTATTGGCGATATTACAAGTTCTTTGTAAATAAATCATCAAATAAGGGAAGAAGACTTGGTTGGCGGTGGCGTAGACAAAATAAATCAAGAAGACAAGATACAAAGATTTATTCTGCTTGATGGTGGAAGGTAAGAACCCTTGTGTGACTGTCTTTAGATAACTTTGCTTTTCTCTTTCTAATCCTTTATCTTCCTTCTCTTTCGGAATCAAGAAGAAAGAGAGGATACCCATGAACATGACAAGAGCACCGATAAGATAGAAGAAAATATCCCATTGTGCATCGTGAACTCCTTCTTGGCTATCGACCGTAAAACCATTCAAAATCACAAAGATAAGAAGCATCGCAACCAGAGGTAAAATCTCTAAAACCCCTTCGACTTTTCCTTTATTATCATTGGAAATATTCTTGGTGACATAACTAGAAAAAGCGGCATCATTACTGGTGGAACCAAAGAAAGTCATCACGCAGTCTAGAATCACTACCCAGATGGCAGCCATAGTAGAAGTCATGGCAATCGGTAATAATTCTCGAGAAGAGTTGACATTGAAAAGACCAAAGGCAGCGGTAGAGATACCCCATAACATATAACCGATAGAAATGAAGTATTTTCTCTTTCCTACCTTATCTGTCAAAGCACCCATCAATATGGTAGTCAAGGTGGCAACAATGGCGCTTGCGGCAGTGGTGATAGCGATGATGGTGGAATAATTCTCAATTCCTTGACCCGCTGGAGAGGAGAAATTGAGATATGCGATGTAAGTATTCAAATACATGTTCTCAATCGACCAAGCCATCTGACCAGCAAAGCCGATAAGAATCACGAATAACCACATGCGGATTCCTAAAGAATTTTCTTTCTTCATTTTCGTTTCCTTTTGTTGTTAAAACAGTCCACTTAGAAAAATGGACTGTCTTCATTCATTAGATCGTGGAAGCAAGTCGGATAGGTGTGACAATTTGAGTGTTGTTAGGATTATCGTTCTTGAGCATGAACATTCTTGTCGGAGAAGCGAAGACAAAGGTCACTTCTTCAGAACGCAATGCTTTCACGGCATCTAAAACAAATTCAACATTGAAGCCAATTTCAAACACATTGACTTCTTCTGGAAGAGTGACAACGACTTTCTTCAACTGTTCTTGAGAGTTACCGAAGTTTGCATTTCTAGCAGAAAGAGTCACTCCATTTTCCTTATGAAGAGTGAATTTCACAAGGGAGTTTCTATCTTCCACAGAAGAGATGATTCTCACTCTCTCTGCAGCGGATAAGAATTCTTCACGATTCACTATGACCTGATAGGGGAATTCGGGAGGAATCAAACGATCGACAGAGGGGAAGTCTCCTCTCAACAATCTCGTGGATAAGATGATATTGCCAGCGACAAAGAGAGCTCTTTGTTCATCAAAGAAGATTTCGACTTCTTGACTCGCATCCACTCTGGTCACCATATCGATAGCTTTGACAGGGCAAGTGAAGGTGAAGGAAGCAGTCTCATTCTCTTCGGGAATGGAGAGTCTAGCCACACGGTAAGAGTCTGTTGCTAAGAAAGTAAGCTTTCCATCATTGGCGGAAATATTGATACCATAGAAGAGTTCTTTCGGTCCTTTGACCGCGACCGCAAAGGCAGTGGTATCAAAGAGATTCTTCAAATCGGTGATAGAGACTTTGATACCTTTGGCATCTTCAGGGATATTCAAATCCACATCGGGATATTGTCTTCCATCCTTTGTGACAAGGTTGAAATCTGTGACATCATCCGAGATGTTCAAATAATTGGTATCCACCATATCGAGAGTGATGATATCTCCGCTGAGCTTAGAGATCATCTCTAACAAATACTTGGCCGGAGTTTGAATCAAACCAGGAGTAGCATTGATGATGACATCATTGCCTTTGTTATCCTTTTGTTCCACGCTAGCTTTGGTAGAGATATTTCCATCACTGGCAATGACAGAGACTTTATTCTCTTCTACTTCAATAAGGTAATTTAAAAATTGATTTTCTGCACTTCTGCTAGGGATTGCTTGAGCAGCGTAAGTGAGCAATTTTAAGAATTCTGTTCTTTTGATAGTAAGTTTCATAAAAGTAAAACTCCTCTTAATAATATAATTATACTTACTTTAAAAATATAAAGAAAGAAAAACAAAGGGATAAAAGCGAAATCTTTATCTAAAGATAAAGAAAAGGGTTCTAGACCGAAAAAGAAAGAGGATTTTTCTCTTCCGAAAGGAAAAAATAATAGGAAAATTATTAATAATAATGATAGTAAGGATTGGTGGATTTGTGGATAAAGATGCAACTTCATTTCAAGTTGCTTGTTGCTTGTCTAAATAATGCCTAATATATAGTAAAAAAGAGGATATTTTATTCTTTCATTTTTCTTTTTTACGACAGAAAAACACTCCACAATGATGGTGGAAAAAAAGAGAATTATAATATCGTATTGTGGATAAAATTTTATCCTTTAGGATAAAAAATAGGGTCAGGAACTAACCCTGACCCTATATTTATTTGTGATCTTTAATTCTCTTAGTCAACTCATCCATCGCTTTCTTTAAGGAAGCATCTGTATTTAAACTGGATTGAATCTTGGAAACATTAGCAAGAACAGTAGTGTGATCTTTTCCGAATTGTCTACCAATCTCTTGATAAGGAGTAGAGAGGATACTGCGACAGAGATACATCGCGATTTGTCTAGCGAGAGCAATTTGAGAAGTTCTCACTTTGCTTTTGATTTGCGCTTCGGTTAAAGAGTAATAATCCGCGACGGCTTTGATGATGCTATCGACATCAATTTTTGATTTCTTTTCTCTTCTCTTTTCATCATCTTCGAAGACTTCTTTGGCAAAGAAGAGAGTGATTTTTCCTTGTGGACGATGGGTGGTGATAGCAAAGAGCAAACGAGTGAAGGCACCTTCTAATTCTCTGACATTCTTAGAATAATTGAAGGCGAGATATTCTAATACTTCTTCTTCAAATAAATCTAAGGAGAGACCTGTGGTTTGAATCTTCATCTTCAAGATTTCTACTAGAGTATCTTTATTCGGAGAGGAGATAGAGATGGTTAATCCTCCTGCGAAACGAGAGACAAGTCTATCTTGAAGGCCCTTTAATTCGGAGGGAGCTCTATCACTGGTTAAGACGATTTGTTTGCCTCTAGAAACTAAGAGATTGAAGACATTGAAGAACATGATTTGTGTCTCTTCTTTACCCGCTAAGAACTGGATATCATCCACCAATAACATATCGATAGTAGAGAAGAAATCTTTCAAGTTTTCACTGTCCTTATTGCCTTTGACATATTTGATAAATTCGGAGACGAAGTCATCGCTAGTGATATATAAGACATTGTATTCCGGATACTTGTTAGAGTAGGCGTTACCGATAGCTTGAAGCAAATGGGTCTTACCTAAACCAGACTTAGAATATAAGAAAATAGGGTTGCTTCTAGCGGGGTTTTCCACAGCAAAATTTGCTGCCAAAAAAGCGTCTCTGTTATTGCTTCCAATGACGAAATTTTCAAAGGTAAAATTTCTCTGCAAATGAGAGTTTTGGAAGAAGGTTGCACTAGTCTGTGCAATCTGTTCTTTTCTTTTGGCAAAAGAGTTCTTATCCATGATCTCCACATCCACAGGAGTGTGAAGAAGGTCACCTAATTTGTTCTTTAAAAGATTGGTATAAGAAGCTCTGATAATGGCGGCACTAGATTCACTGTCCGCAGTGAAAGTAGCTCTATTACCTTCCAAAGATTTGAGGGAGAAAGAATCTCCAGCAAAGATGGTATCGAAAAGCTTGGGTTGTACTTCTGCTTTTAATTCTTCCAACAAACGTTCGTATAGTTCGTTGACTTGTTTGTCTCTGTTTGTTTCTCTCATAACGTACCTCTCTCGAGCGTGAGATTATTATATCCGTATCCCTAGGATATGTGAAGTAAAATTTTGCTTCAAAAAAGTTATCCACAATGATTTAAATAATCATTTCGTTCAAAATAAAAGTGAGATTTTTAGTTATCCACAATGCAATTTTGGTGGATAAGTGGTGGATAAAACAAGTGTGGATAACTTCTTGGTGGATATGTGGATAACTACCCACAATACCAAAAATAAGTCACAAGCTAAAAATATCGTGTTTATCGAGTATTTTCTATGTTTTCCACCAGAGAAAAATAAGACTATCCACAAGCGGTGGAAAAGATTATTTTTGGTGGATAAGTGGTGGATAAGATAAAAAGTTATCCACAGACCCCTCTTTTTTCTCCACAATACCTATCCACTGATTAGAAAAGAAAAAACTAAGAGAAAACTAGGTGTCATTTTTAAAATTGGCACCATTAAAAAATATTGTGGATAACTTTTTACTCTTCTTAAGAAACGTAGAAATTAGACAAAGGAAAAAAGAACCTTATTTTTCCTCTTTAGGATAGATTCAAGGTTCTTTATTTTTTGTTTTTGCAATCTGGGCAAAGGCCATAAATCTCTGTGTTGTGATCTAAGATTTCATAGCCTGTCTCTTCTTCAATTTGTTCATTGATCTCATGATAAGGACATTTGGGAAGAGGAGTTTTCTTATGACATTTGATGCAGACAAGGACATGATTATCGTGTTCTTGGATGAGAGAAAAGACATTCTCTTTGTCCTGATTGATCTCTTTTTTTACCAATCCTTTTTCTTCAAAAGAATGAAGAGTTCTATAGATAGTAGATAGATTGATATCTTCTTTTTTTAACATAGAAAAAAGGACTTCTGCACTGACAGGATATTCGCATTTTTCTAATGCGTTTAAGACGAGGATTCTATGTCTAGTTTTCTTCAATCCATGAAGGTCAAATGAGGTTTCATTCATATGTAAAATTTTATCACTTTATCCTTGCAAATAGAAGAAGTGAAGAGTATATTCTATTTGCAAATGATTTGCATTTGCATTTATAACCACATGAAAAAGAGAAACTTGATCCCATGGATTCTTTTGTTCTTCTCTCTCTTTTCTTGCCAAGAAAAGAAGAACGAAAATGTCATCTTCACCTCTTTCTATCCGATATATGATTTCACCAAACGCATCGTTGGTGATCACTTTGATGTGGTCAATTTAACTCCCCCTGGAGTAGAACCTCATGACTTTGAATTGAGCACCAAACAAGTCGCTTCTTTCTATGATGGAAAAGCTCTCTTCTTAAATGGTATCGGTATGGAATACTGGAGTGATTCTTTACCTAAAGATTTAAAAGATAAGACCTATACTGTCACGGATAAAATAGAGATTAGAAAAGAGGATGGTATTGATGATCCTCATGTCTGGTTAACTCCTCTTAATGCTATCGCTGAGATGAAGGATATTCTCTCTATTGTCAACACATTAGATCCTACTCATAAAGAAGATTATGAAAAGAACTATCAAAAAGCAGAGCAAGAATTCTTATCTCTTCATGAAGAAATCAAAGAAAAGAGAAAGACATTCACTCAAAATAAATTAGTTGTCGCTCATGCTGCTTTTGGATATTTCTGCCAAGAATATGATTTAGAGCAAATTGCAGTTCACGGTTTAGAACCAGAAGAAGAACCTACCGCCAAAGAAATTGAGAATATCTTAGATTTGGTAAAAGAATATAATATTAATACCATCTTCACAGAAGAAATGGCCTCTCAAGAAATCGCAGAAAAGATTTCTCAAGAGACAGGATGTAAATTAGAAGTCTTAAGTCCTATCGAAAGCTTAGAAGAAGAGGAAGTAGGCAAAGAAGACTATCTGTCCTTGATGAGAGAGAATTTAGAAAAGATAGAAGATGCTTGTAAATGATTGAATTTGACCACGTATCTTTTTCCTTCCTCAACACTCCTGTATTAAAGGATGTATGCTTCAAAATGGAGGAAGGAGAATTCATCGGAATCTTAGGTCCAAACGGAGGAGGAAAGTCTACTTTCCTTCGTTTGGCGTTAGGATTATTAAAACCCCAAGAAGGAAAAGTGATTCATGACGAAAAGAAGATCTCTTATATCGCACAAACCACCTCTATCTCGGATGGTGCTTTCCCTGCGACAGTGAGAGAAGTCGTTTCTTTAGGTTTAGTGGATCAACATCTCTCGTTTCGTTTTAAAGAGAAAAGAAGAAAAGTGGATGAAATGTTAGAGAGAATGGATTTACTCCCTCTTCAAAATAGACTCATCACCGAATTGAGCGGTGGACAATTACAACGAGTCAAGATTGCTAAAGCTCTCATCTCTTCTCCTACTCTTTTAGTTTTAGATGAACCAGATGCGGGTATGGATGAACACAGCCATCATCATCTCATTCATTTGATTGAAGATCTGCATGAGGAAGGAAAAGGAATTCTCTTTGTTTCCCATCACCCTCATGATTTAGAAAAAGCGGATAAGATTTATTTCATCGAGAACGGGCAGATACTCACCTACGAACAAGAGCTAGAAAGGGGGCATCATCATGTTGACTTATAGTTTCATGAGAATTGCCTTCTTTGTCGCCATATTATTAGGAATTGCTCTTCCCTTGGTAGGATCGACAACCGTTTATAAAAGACTATCCGCCTCCGGAGATGCTCTTGCTCACTCTTCTCTTGCGGGTGTCGCCATCGGTTTGGCTAGCGGATTGAATCCTCTCTTCATCTCTATCCTAACTTGTGTGATCTCTTTCCTCATCATTGAATTGCTGAGAAAGAAGTTCCAAAAGTTCTCCGAATTAGGTGTCGCAGTAGTCTTGTCAGCTAGTATCGGTTTAGCCGGTATTCTCTCTCACTACGCCACCAAAGCAAACTTTGATTCGTATCTCTTTGGTTCTATCATTCTCATCGGAGAGACCGAACTGATCTTGACCATCATCTTAACTGCTTTAGTGATTCTCTTCTCCTTCTTATTCTATCCTCATATGTTCGCTCTTCTCTATTCTGAGAAAGAAGCCAAAGTCAATGGAGTCAAAGTTAACCTTCTTAACTTCTTCCACTCTCTCCTTCTTTCTATCACTATCGCTGTGGGAGCAAAAGTAGTTGGATCCTTAGTCGTCTCTTCTATGATTGTCTTACCTACCGCTATCGCACTTTTATTAAAGAAAGGATATAAGAGCACTCTCTTCTTATCAATCCTCTTCTCCTTAGTTGCGATGTTAGGAGGACTCACAATCTCTTATTACTTAGAATGGGCACCTGGTGCTACCATTGTCATGACCACGATTGCTCTTTTGGTTCTTGTCTTACTGTATCGTGGAATCCTTGTTCTTATTTACAAGCAAAAAGAGAAGCAGAAGTGAACTCTGCTTCTCTATTTTTGTATCGGTATATTCTTTTTGTTTGTGACAAGAAGTAATTTTCCTTTTCCGACTTCTATCTTAGCTTCTTGAGAAAGAAATTCATTGGAGATTCCTAAAGGGATAGAAGAAGAAAGAGTAGCGTGATCTAATTCATATTTGAGATGAGAGAGTGTGACATTCTCGCATTTCTCTGTGAAAGAGAATAAAGAGATCATCCCTTTACAAGTATCAGGGAAAGAGAGAGATTCTTGAGAAAGAAGAAGAATCATATTCTCATCATCAAAAAGAATTCCTTTGGCTTCATGATCTTTTAAATAAGAAAGAAGAGAAATGTTTCCTAGAGTGTGATCTAACTTATTTCCTAAGCATCCATAGAATTCAAATTGTTGGAATCCTCTTTGAAGAAGGAGTTTGATGGCAAAGAAAATATCGGTATCATCTTTGACTGTCGGTAAAGTGATGACTTCTTTGGGATGTTTTAATTCAGAAGCATCTAAGGTATCAAAATCTCCGATGAAAAGATCGGGTTCTTTTTCTCTTCTTAAAAAAGGAAGATACCCACCATCACAAGAGACAAAATAAGCGTCTTGATCTAAGAAAGAGTCATCCTGAAAAGGAGAGGCGCCCACAAGTATTGCTTTTTTCATTCCACTACCCCCGGAAGAGAGATTCCTCGAATCAAAGCAGAGAGATAGATATTTCTTTCTTTGACAACATCTTTATCTTCGCTAGCCATCAAAAGCATGCCAAAATATCCATCCTCAAGCCCACACTTTGCTGCAATCTCATAATGATGGAAAGCTTTCTTTCGATTCTTTTCAAAGATGAGACCATAGTGATATTGCTTGGCAATCTCCAGATGTGCTTTTGGATATCCTTTCTCACATGCCAAACGAAGATAATTTCTCGCCATGCTCGGATTCTCTTCTTTCAATAAATAAAAGAGATAATAATAAGCAGCCTCATTACCTTCTTTCAAAGCCATATGTGCTTGCTTGATGGCTTCCTCTCTAGACACATGGAATAAAGGAGTATCAGAAAGATAGCAAGAAATCAAAAAGAGATGGTTTCTACCATGCAATGTTGTCGATTGAGCTAATACCCTTTTTACCATCCATTTTTGTTCCATGGTATAGAAGGGATCCATCGCTTGTGAGATGAGATTGATGAGTAATTCATCTTTTGTCAAAGACTTTTCCATGCCTATATTTTAATGGTTTTAAAATCGGAAAGAAATAGAGGAGTGAAAGTGTTGATTTTGTTTTAATTTAATCCCGTATACTTTATAATATTGACGCAAACAAAGAGAAACAAAAAATGCATACTATCATTGTAAGGGCATATGCCAAAATCAATTTAGCTATAGACGTTTTAGGTAAGAGAGAGAACGGTTATCATGATATTGATATGGTGACCATTCCTTTAAGATTGCATGATTCTATTGAAATCACCCAATTCCCTGCCAATTCCGATTACGATACCTATCTTTATTGTGATGATCCTACCATCGTTTGTGATGAGAGCAATTTGGTTTATAAAGCGCTCAATGTCATGAGAGAGAACCAAAGAGTCAACGGTGAATTCCGTATGATGGTTCACAAAAGAATCCCTGTGGAAGCGGGTCTTGGTGGAGGTAGTGCAGATGCCGCTGCTGTCATCAGAGCTTTAGATTCTTACATGAAAGATACAGACGAAAACAAGAAAGCCTTCGAAGATAAGATTGCCTTATCTATCGGAAGCGATGTTCCATTCTGTCTTTATAACAAACCGATGAGAGTCAAAGGAACAGGTGAGATCTTAGAACCTATCAAAATCAAGAAACCTTATCTTGTCTTGATTGTCAAACCTAACATCGGCTTATCTACTAAGAGCGTATATGAAGCTTATGATTTGGTTCCGGAAGAAGAGATTGTTCATCCTAACATCCCTGCTTTAATTGAAGCGTTAGAAAAAGATGATGAAGAAGGAATTCAAAAGAACATGGGCAATGTTCTCTCTATCCCCGCTATCCGCGCTCTTCCTTTGATCCAAGACCTCTTAAACGAGATGGAAGTCATGGGATTAAAGATCCACGGTATGTCAGGAACCGGAAGTGCATGCTTTGCTCTCTCGAAAGATAAACGACTCTTAGAACGAGCGCAATCCATCTTCCAAAAGAAAGGATATTCCTGTTATTTAACAGAATTTGCCCTCTAAAATTAGATTTCAAAAGACCGCTTAAAAAAACGAGCGGTCTTTTATCGTATTAATTGACAAAGATAAAATTATTTATATAATGATGTCGGTCAAAAAGGAGGCCGAATCAAATGTTTGATTATACAGGTAAAGTTGTTGTTGTTACAGGTGCTTCTTCCGGTTTAGGAAAGCAAATGGCTGAAGGATTTGCTTCTGTTCATGCCAACCTCGCTCTCTTAGCTAGAAGAGTCGAAAGATTAGAAGCACTCGCTGAAGATTTAAAGGCAAAATATGGCGTTGATGTCATCGCTATCAAGTGCGATGTCACCAGCTCTGAATCTATCGCCGAAGCTGTCAAGGCTGTCAAAGATCACTTCGGACACGCTGAAGTTTTAGTCAATGACGCTGGCGGTGAAAAGGGTACTGGTACTCCCTTACTCAACTATGTTGAATCCGATTGGGATTTCACTCTCAATTTAGACCTTACCTCCGTCTTCAAAGTCACCAAAGGTTTTGGTAATCTCATGAAAGAAGCTATGGCTGAAGGCAAACAGACCTATGGCCGTATCATCAATATCGCTTCCATCTATGGTTTAGTTGGTAACACTGCTATTCCTACTATCGCTTATCACACCACCAAGGGTGGCGTTGTGAACTTCACCAGAGGCGCTGCCGCTGAGCTTGCTCCTGCTGGCATCACTGTCAACGCTATCTGCCCTGGTTACTTCTACACGGAATTAACCGAAGAAACTCTCAACAGCGAATACTTCCAAGAATTCGCTAGAAGAAGTGTTGCTATGCAACGTTATGGAAAACAGGGTGAACTCAACTCCACTGCTGTCTTCCTTGGTGCGGAAGAATCTAGCTATGTCACCGGTCAAGCTATCGCTGTCGATGGCGGCTACACCTGCATCTAAGCTTGAACATAAGGTGTCTTTTTCAAAGGCACCCTTTTTTGGTTTGCTTCAGATTGTTATAGATGAGAGTCATGGGTTCATCACCTGAAGACGCCTGGGACATGTTATTCCCATACACCTCAGCCTTTCGGCTTCGGGGCTACATTTTCTATAGATGTTGAGTGCGGCGTTTATGTCCGCATTCACTATTCTTTTATCCTTTGTTCTATAGAGGGAGCGCGTAAATCTTGTGCCGGAGAATTCCACGCCCTTTTTAGGCATGTCTCCGTCATAAAAGCTTGCCTTGGAAGTATAGGACTCC
>JAFUFH010000080.1 GCA_017470005.1 Bacilli bacterium
AGGGTCTTGGTTTCGCCTCGCCCTTCTTTCCCCGCCTCGGTCACCCGAGTAAGGTTGGGTTTGGCTATGTTGGGTTTCTTTACAAGGCCACCCATCGAGGACTTTCACCTCAGGCCTGTGACGTGCCCGTCACACAAAAAGGTGGTCCGAAGACCACCGTTAATTCTCTTATATATTATATAAGGTTAGATGGATAAGCCGTAGAAGGCAGGATCCTGATAACCGAGTTCGGGATCATATCCAAATTCGATAGCGAGTCTTTCATGATCCTGAGCCAAATCGAGCTGTTGTCTAGAAGCATCAATCTCCGCCATGAAGTGATAAGCAAGGCCTAAACCTCTCTCACCAGCTAAGGCATAGTAGCGATAAGCGACTTCTAAGTTTCTCTTATCATCGACTTTGACTCTGAAGCAATCGCCCAAATAGGCAAGAGCCCAAGCGTTACCAGCGTGAGCGGCTTGAAGGATGAGTTCTCTTCCCTTCTTGACATTGGCGAAAGGAACTTCTTCATCGGTGTATAAGATACCGAGACGATACATAGCGGTAGAAGAACCTTTTTCGATGGCCTTCTCATAGAATTCTTTGGCTTTGTTGACATCTTCAGGGACAAGTTCATTGTCACCTTCGAATAAATAAGCGGTGAGAACGGTGGCTCTCATGCTACCTTCTTCGGTAGCGGCCTTAACCAATTCGACAGCATCTTCTTTTTCTTGCTTGGTGGATTCACTATTGTTGAGGACGCGGATAGCCTTGATGAGGAGTTGATCTTCATCGACGACTTTCTTGACATCTTCATCGGTGATTTCCACAGGAGCATTCTCGTTGACGATGGTGCCTTCAGCATTCTCAACAGCTTCGGTCTCAGGAGTTAAGACAGGGTTAGTGGTAGCAGTACCCTTAGCTAATTGAGCGCGGATTTCGACAGCTCTTTGAGCGGAGATCTCATCGCCTTTTTCGGCGGAGGGATCATAATAAGAAAGAGCTTTGTTCTTATCGACAGGTTTGGTGCCTAAACCATAGTTATAGTAATCACCCATCTCTCTTTGATCTAAGCTATCTTGAGCAGAGTGTTCAAAGTGTTCCATTGCGGCGTCGAAATATTTTCTGGCTTCTTCGGGATTGGCATCCAAGCCAGGGATACCTTCACGAATGATTCTACCCACTTCAAAATAAGATTTGCCTTTGGTGGTACCAGTTCTAGCAGATTTGTTGATCAAACGGAGACCCGCTTCGATCTTCTTTCCTTCTTGAACGAGGTCGACACCTTCTTTCAAATCGATATCAATTGTCACATCGTTGAGCTTTTGATTTTCTTCCATAAAAACGATTCCTCCAATACGATTGGTTAGTTATGTAAATATTATAAACATTTACAAAACTATTTTTCAATTATAAAGGGTTGTTTTTTTGGTTTTTTTGGGCTTTTTTAGCAGTAGTTTCTCTCTCACTGGCATTTAAAAAGGGGGATAGTGGTTCTTGCGGAAAGACAATTTGTCACAATCAGAAACAATTAACACATCCAAAAGAACGACTTGAGCAAGAGATAGAGAACGGAATAATTCTTTGGCTACTTGGATGTCGGCAAAAGAAGGATGAAGCTTACCAGAGGGGTGATTGTGCAAAACCACGACAAATCTAGCGTTGCATTGAAGGCTTGTCTTGACCACTAAAGGAACAGGTACATAGACGCTCTCATCGCTTCCGCTAGTGAAGCTATCTTTTCGAATCAGCTTCTTTTCTTTGTTGAGATACAAGACAAGAGCAATCTCACTCTTTCTTCCCAAGAAGAAATTTCGGCATCTCTCATAGGTGGTTTTATCGTCAAGATAGGTTTCTTCTCTCGAAAAGGGAAGGCGACGCATGATTTCTCTGACGGCAAGAAGCCTGCACATCTTGGCTTTTTTGACTCCTTTGGTTTCTAGATTGTTGTCGTCGTTTAAAAAGATTCCTCTCAACCCACCTTTTTCATAGAGCATGCGGGAAGAGAGGGAGACGACGTTCTCCCTCGTGTTCCCTGTGTCTAGAAGAAGTGAGACTAGTTCGCTGTCGCTCAACGATTCAATTCCTTGGCGGAGCGCTTTTTCTCTTGGCTTGATGATGGATGTGCCTTTAAAGTATTCGTCTCCTAATTCCATGAGAAGGAAAATCCGCCAGGGATAGCAACCTTGGCTCCTTTCTCAGAGACAAACAATTTGTAGACCACCACGGTCACGATGCCGATGGCCATGAGTGCCATGACCGCTGCGAGGGTGATGGCTTCTCCCCCTTGGGTGTTGACTTCTTCGATTTCACTAAGTTTTCTCATATGGAAAAACCTCCTCACCACATATTGCAAGTGAGGAGGCTGTTTTGAGCAGGGATTATTTCAAATATTTTGCTAATTCTGCTTTGTAAGATTCGTACTTTTGTTTTTCCGCTTCGACCTTAGCAGGATTGGCTTTGGCTAAGAAGTTAGGATTGGAGAGCATCTTTTCACTTCTAGCGATCTCATTGCGAAGGAATTCGATTCTCTTTTCTCTTCTCGCTTTACTTTCTTCGGTCTCTTCTTCAACGATAGCGATACCGAAGGAGGGGAAGTAGATCAAATCATCGTTTTCTTTTTCAATCTTGGTGACGCTTCTAGCGAAAGAGAAACGAGTGAGGTAAGGAAGAACCACATCCAATTTTTCTTGAGAGCCATAGAATTGTAAATCGATAGGAGCATTCGGAGCTAATCCAGTGTTTGCTTTATGATTACGGATGTTCTTGATGGCTTGACGTAAGGAGAGAGCTAATTGCACTTCTTCTTTATCGTATTCAAATCCAGTGACAGAAGGATATTCTTCTTCATAAATAGAAAGCTTGTGATTAGGAAGATAAGAATAGATCTCTTCGGTGATGAAAGGAGCGAAGGGGAATAAGACGACAAGAATCTTCTTCAAGATAGAATAGAGAACCTGGAGAGTGGTTTCTTTCTTGGTTTCATCATCACCTTGAAGCGTGACTTTAGTGTATTCTAAGTATTCGGAGCAGAATTCATCATAGACGAAGGAATAGACATAATCAGCGGCTTGACCAAGCTCATATTTTTCCATGTTGGTTTTCACAGAATTGATGAGAGAATCGGCTTCAGATAAGATCCATTGATCCAAGTAGCTGAGTTCTTCTTTCTGGATTTCTCTAGGAGTGAAGGAAGTAGGAAGAGTAGAGAGAATATAACGAGAGGCGTTCCAAACTTTGTTCAAGAAGTTATGAGCCATATCGACTTTGTTGAAAGAGAAGTTGATATCTAAGCCAGGAGTTCCGCCAGTGGCAAGAGCGTAACGGAGAGAGTCGGTGCCATATTTTTCGATGACATCGAAAGGATCGATACCATTTCCTAAAGATTTGGACATCTTTCTTCCTTGCGCATCGCGGACAAGACCGTGGATATAGACTTTCTTAAAGGGCATGACTTTAGAGAAGTGAAGTCCTTGGAAAGCCATACGTTCCACCCAGAAGAAGATGATGTCATAAGCGGTGACCATGACATCTAAAGGATAATATCTCTTCAGTAAAGGACTATTTTCATCCGGCCATCCTAAGAAGCCAAAAGGAGCTAAGGCGGAAGAAAACCAGGTGTCTAAGACATCGTTATCTTGAACCCAATCTTCTCCTTCCATAGGAGTTTCAGAGCAGACGACTTGACCAGTCTTACTGTTGGTGTAAACCGGGATTCTATGTCCCCACCAAAGCTGACGAGAGATGCACCAGTCATCGGTGTTATCTAACCACTGATAGAAGATGTCAGCGAAACGTTGAGGGAAGAATTCCGTTCTGTTTTCGCTCTTTTGCATTTCCATGACGGCAGTAGAAAGTGGTTTCATCTTAACGAACCATTGTTTGGATAACATCGGTTCGACAACGGCTTTAGAACGATCGGAGTGACCCACGTTGTGGACGATATCTTCAATCTTGATGAGATCGCCGTTGGCTTCGATGGCTTTGACCACCTTTTTGCGGCATTCATAACGGTCTAATCCACGATATTCTTCGGGAACCAAATCGTTCATGGTGGCATCATCATTCATGGTCTTGACAAATTTTAAGCCGTGACGCTTGGCAATTTGGAAGTCGTTAGGGTCATGGGCGGGAGTGCACTTCATGACACCCGTTCCAAATTCCATATCGACATAACGGTCAGCGATCAAAGGAAGAAGCTCTCCATTTGCGGGGTTGATAACTTTCTTTCCTTCATATTTGTTGAAACGTTCATCGTCGGGATTGAAGACGACGGCTTGATCGCCAAACATGGTTTCCGGACGAGTGGTGGCGACTTCTAAATAAGAAGAGTGGTCTTCAAACCAATACTTGAAATAATAGAAGTGTCCGTTATCTTGAGAATAGACGACTTCAATATCCGAGAGCGCAGTCTTTAAAACAGGATCCCAGTTAATGATTCTTTCCCCTCTATAAATCAAGCCTTCATCATAAAGTTTCTTGAAAACTTTATTGACGGCTTTGCACATACCCTCATCGAGAGTGAATCTCTCTTTGGAATAATCCATAGAAAGACCTAAAGCGCGCCATTGACGGGAGATGTAATCGCCGTGTTCTTCTTTCCATTTCCAGGCTTCTTCTAAGAACTTTTCCCTTCCCATCTCATACTTGTTCTTGCCTTCTTCTCTCAGTTTTGCTTCCACTTTGGCTTGGGTAGCAATACCGGCGTGATCCATATCCGGAAGGAAGAGAACATCATAGCCAGATAATTTCTTATAACGGGCGATGATATCTAAGATGGTGGTATTTGTGGCGTGACCGATATGAAGAATACCGGTGACATTGGGCGGGGGAACAATCATAGAAAAAGGAGGTTTAGAAAGATTCTCCTCTCTCATGGCCTCAAAATAATGATTTTTCTCCCAGAATTCTTCTTTGCCTTGTTCGCACTCTTTGTGGGAATAAGCTTT
The DNA here is from genome assembly GCA_017470005.1 of Bacilli bacterium. Classification (GTDB taxonomy): domain Bacteria; phylum Bacillota_I; class Bacilli_A; order RFN20; family CAG-288; genus Enterosoma. Next base: position 4,929 of record JAFUFH010000080.1, read on the forward strand.
TGACATTTCTTTCATAGAAAAAGTCCCTCCAATCATGATTTTGAAGGGACGCAATTTTTCACTTGCGCGGTACCACCCCTCTTCGGAATTTCCGCTCTTAAAGCCGAATACTTTCTAAGTCGGCAAGCTTAGAGGATTCCTCCCTGGCTCCAAGACGACAAGTTCAGTCTGATTTATCCGCTTCCACCGTCCGGACTCTCTATGAAACCAGTGGCCTGAACACTTTCTTTTCTGCGCCAAGGGTATTATAGATATTTTCTTTTTTCTTTGCAATCTAATTTCTTTCTCAAAAAAGGAAAAAGAGGGGATTACTCCCCTCTCGTAGCTTTGACAATATCATCACGAAGCGCTTGATAAAGATTTTCTTTCTTGATTCCAACTTCAAAGAAAGGAACCGGAGCAATCTTTTCTTCTTGCAACTTGAGATAGTGCTTTTCAGAAGAATTGAGTTTGTCCACTTTGGTGAAAACATAAGCGTAAGGAATCTTCATCTCTTCTAAATAATCGGCAAAGTCGGCATCGGCAGGAAGAAGAAGTCTTCTGCTATCGATGAGAAGATAGACTTTCTTTAACGCTTTGTTGTCTTCTAAGAAATCTTTCATCAAACCTTCAAAAGTATCTCTTTGGAATGTAGCAAAACCATAACCAGGTACATCGGCGAGATAGAAAGCATTATCGATGAGAGCATAGTTGACCATTCTTGTTTGACCAGCGGTCTTACTTGTTTTCATGAAATTCTTTCTTCTGACTAAGCCATTACAAAGCGTGCTTTTACCGACATTACTTCTGCCGATGAAAGTGACGACAGGCTTATCGAGAAGGAATCCCTTCTTGTCGACAGCACTCTTGATGAATTCTACATTCTGGAATGATACTTTAGACATTTTTATTTGCTTTTCTTAGATTTTTTTGTTGTTTTCTTTTCGGTAGCTTTCTTTTCTTCTTTCTTTTCGGAAAGATAAGGATTGGAATCTACCTTGGTAGGAGAAGTGCGTTCATAGATCTCGGCTTTCATGGAAGAGATATCTTCTAAGTAGACTCCCTTGAATAAGTCAGAGACTTTCTTGACTTCCACGATCTCTAAGACATCGGTGATCTCTTTAGGAAGTTCGACTCTATCTTTGTGGTTCTCCACAGGGATGAAGACCGTCTTGATGTGTTCTCTAGCGGCAGCGTTGGTCTTTTCTCTTAAACCACCGATAGGCATAGAGTTACCGCGCAAGTCAACTTCACCCGTCATTGCGACATCATTTCTGATTCTGACTTTGCAGATCGCGGAGATGATACACATAACGGTAGCCACACCCGCACTAGGTCCATCTTTGGGAGTAGCACTTTCAGGGAAGTGGATATGGATATCATTGTTAGAGAAGAAGGCGGGGTTGATACCAAGATCAGGTCCGATAGATTTGACATAAGAGAGTGCGGTTTCGCAAGCTTCTTTCATGACATCACCTAAGTTACCCGTCAAGATGAGACCGCCCTTACCAGGGAAGGTGTTGACTTCAATCTTTAAGACTTCACCACCCGCTTGTGTATAAGCAAGGCCGTTGATGACACCGACTTGAGAGTCGTTGATATTGTTTTCGTGAGTGAAGATTTCCGCACCTAAGTACTTCTTGACCACTTCGGGAGTGACCTTAATATGGTCATAGCTAGGATCGCGGAGATAATCGACGGCATACTTTCTATCGATGGTGCCAATCTTTCTTCTCAATTCACGGACACCAGCTTCCATGGTGTAATATTCGATGATGTAATCGAGAGCTTCATCGCTCCATTCCATCATGCCAGGTTTGATACCGTTATCTTTCTCTTCTAATTCGATGAGGTGGTTCTTAGCGATATCGACCTTTTCAAATTTGGTATAGGTGTTGAGTTCAATCATCTCTAAACGATCGAAGAGAGGTCCAGGGATACGAGAGATATCGTTAGCGGTACAGATGAATAAGACATTGGAGAGGTCATAGTTCTCATCCAAATAATTATCCATGAAGTTCTTGTTCTGTTCGGGATCTAAGACTTCGAGTAAGGCAGAAGCGGGATCACCGTGATATCCACCACCATTGACCTTATCGATCTCATCTAATAAGAAGACAGGGTTATTGGTTCCACATTTAGAGAGGGAAGAGATGATCTTACCAGGCATAGCGCCAACATAAGTCTTTCTGTGACCGCGGATTTCGGCTTCATCAGAGATACCACCTAAGGCAACTTTGACGAATTTTCTACCTAAAGCTTCGGCGATAGAGATGGCAAGAGAGGTCTTACCAACACCGGGAGCGCCGTAGAAGCAAAGGATAGGAGCTTTCAAAGACTTGGTAAGTTGTTTTACGGCTAAATATTGAAGAATACGGTCTTTTTGTTTCTCTAAACCGTTGTGATTCTTATCCAAGATTTGTTTGACGACACTCAAGTCTTCGTTGTCTTGACTAGAGACGCGCCAAGGGAGGTTGACCAAGAGCTCTAAGTAATTGGTGATGACACCGACTTCTTGGCTACCGGCAGGCATCGCTTTGAGACGAGCAAGCTCGTTTCTGACTCTCTTCTGGATGTTTTCAGGATATTGGTCAGGATGTTCTTCAATCATCTTTTCAAATTTGTCAGTAGAATCTCCACCGTCAAATTCTTTGAGTTGATTCTTTACCGCTTTCATCTTTTCGCGGAGAACATATTCTCTTTGGTTCTTATCGATGGCTTCAGAGACTTGCTTTTGAATATCGTATTCAATCTTAGAATCAAGGTTGAAACGATCTAAGTCAGAGATGACCAAACGGTATTTTTCGATAGGATCTTTCTCTTCCAAGATCAATTGCTTGGTTAAATCATTGGTGCCTAAGAAAGCAGCGATATGATAAGGAATATTCTTCACTTCAGGAACCGTCTGAGAGAAATCAGGAAGTTCAGGAAGTTGAGGATATTTCTTTCTCAAAGCGGAATAGGAAGAAGTGAATTTTCCAAGCATCTCATAGATCTTGGAATCATCTCTATCATAGATAGGACGATTGGCAATATTGGCCATGACGGTGCCGCTGGTGGCATCGACATTAAAATCGGACATGTCCACAGGCATCTTACCTAACACTTTGGCTTTGATACCGGTAGGAACAGGTTCGATAGACATGATTCTACATAAACAGCCAACGGTTCTGACACCGGGGAGAATCAAATTGTCAAAATCGCCATAAGCATTATCGGAATTGGATAAAGCGATGACGAATTCATCTCCCTTTTTCAAGCGGGAGAAGAGGTGAAGATCATAATTGTTAACCGCAGTGATCTCCATTTCAATATCGGGTAAGCCCACGCCTTTACGATTGGGTAAAACCGAAAGTCTTCTGGGGGAATAAGTTTCCATAAATAGTACCTCCTAGATACGAATAACACACGACGACAATAATATTATAAGGTTTATTTTAGCAATTTCAAGTTAAGAGTGCTAATTTTGAGTTTAGATCCACTTTATCGTCCCTAAAATTGTGTCATTTTGTTCTTTTGATTTCAAATATAATGCTCAGCTTTGTTAAAAAAGGCTCCCGAGGGAGCCTAGATAAACAAATTATTCCGCTTTTTCTTCTTTTGCTTCTTCTGCGGGAGCAGCTTCTGTAGGAGCTTCTTCCGCCTTAGCTTCTTCCTCTTTGCCTTCTTCGTGATCGTGAAGCTTTCTAGCGGCAAGTTCAGGATCGTTGAGCTCTAAGACCTTCGCCTGGACTCTAGCGGTTAAGATAGAGGTGAAGACTTGGTTGAGATATCCGTTGATCTGATTGTTGATTTGATCAGCACTGTAGTTTTGAGCTTTGAGATAGTTGGTGTAGTTTTCTGCAAACTTAGCGATAGGAGAACCGATCTGAGCTTCGACATCTTTCTGAGTAGGAGCAGGGATCTTTTCGGCTTCAGCGATGGCGTCATAGATCAAGGAAGTCTTGAGTTCATTTTCCACACCAGTGCGGATGGAATCTTCATAGACTTCTCTGGTTTGCTGGATGAGCTTGAGGTATTCCTCTAAGGAGAGACCTTGTTGCTCGATGGCATTTTGATCTTGCTTGACTCTGTCATCGACTAAAGTCTTGACATATTCACTAGGGATGACATATTCCGAAGAATTCTTGATCTGATTGAGATAGTTGTTGACCTTATCTCTCTTGTAAGCATCGAAGAAACGATGCATCAAGACGTGTTCTACTTTCTCTTTGAGTTCCGCTAAATCTTTAGAGACATATTGGCCAGAGAGAGTGGTGGCGAAATCATCGTTGATTTCAGGAACTTCTTTAACTTTGACGGCGTTTAAAGTGACCTTGAAGAGAGCGGGTTTGCTGGTCAAAGGAGCGGGATAGGTGTCAGGCATGATGATGTTGACATCGAATTTTTCACCGGGCTTATGACCGACGCACTGTTCTTCAAAACCAGGGACGAATTTGTTACTTCCTAATTCTAAGTCGAAAGCTTTGGCGGTTCCGCCATCGAAAGGAACGCCATCCATCAAACCTTGGAAGTCGATGTTGACGGTATCGCCCATTTCAGCAGCTTTTTCGGTAGGAACAAGTTCCGCATTTTCTAAAGCCAAACGATTGAGTTCGGCATTGATGGCTTCTTCGTCGACCTTGGTCTCTTCGATGTCGCTCTTTAAGTCCTTGTACTGTCCAAGTTTGGAGACAGCGGGTCTCAAATAATAAGTGACAGTGACTTGAGCTTCCGTATCGGTAAATTTATCTAAAGCCACATCGGGATGAAGACGGGGAGCAAATTTGTTGCCCTTGACATAAGCAGAGAATTCTTCATTGCTTTCGAAGTTCTTGTCAAGCATTCTTAACAAGGCATCGATGGTGCCGTTGAAGAGATCTTCGTTCTTGATGTATCTCGCGGCCTTATCTTCAGGGGCCTTACCCTTTCTGAATCCAGGAACGGTGACGTTCTGAATGAGTTTTCTAGTGGCCTTACCTGTAGCGGTCTTGACTTCTTCTTGGTCGAAGTTGACAGTGGCAATAAGATGGCCGTTTTCTTCCTTAAATGTGTGCTTCATAAAATATTTTCTCCTATAGGTTTAAATCGAGCTAATTAATTATAGTGATTTGCTAAATTAATTTCAACTTTCTGACGGTTTTCTTCTCATTCTTTTTCCAAAAGAGAAGAATCCATATGTTTTTCTTCTAAGTAGGTCAAGAAGTAGCGGATGGATTGAAAGAGGCAATGCAAGTCTTTCTCTGAGAAATAATAGCTCAGCTCTAACACCATTTTGACGAAGATTTCTTCTTCCCCTAGAAGATGTTGTTCTCTTCTTTCTTCCTCAAGCAAAGAAGTGAAGGAGATGGAGGTAAAGAAGGGAGAAAGAAGAAAAGCGTAATCTAAGACAACTTCTAGATAATCCTGTTTCACAAGGTAAGACATCATCGTAGAGAATTTGACTTCTCTTTTCTCCTTCTTGACTTGTGAGATGAATCTTGTCCAATCTAGAAACATGATTTAGTGAATCTTGTTCAAGTGCCAGATATCTCTGTTGTATTCCGAGATGGTACGGTCAGAAGAGAACCATCCAGATTGAGCGACATTGATGAGACACTTCTTACCCCAATCGAGACGGTTGAGATAATAAGATTCGATCTTCTTGCAACCGGTGAGGTAAGAAGCGAAATCTTTCAAGACCATGAATTCATCGTTGCGGTACATGATCTCATCATAGATCATTCTGAACTGGTTATCATCGTTAGAGAAGGTGCCGTTGATGAGAGAATCCATGACCATTTTGACACGGATATCGCTGTTGTAGATATCCCAAGGATTGTAAGAGTTCTCGAATTTGATCTTCTTGACCTCTTCTTCCTTCATACCGAAGATGACGGCGTTATCTTCTCCCACCAATTGAGAGATCTCGACATTGGCACCATCTAAAGTACCTAAAGTGACGGCGCCGTTCATCATGAACTTCATGTTAGAAGTACCGGAAGCTTCCTTACCGGCCAAAGAGATTTGCTCGGAGATATCGGAAGCAGGAATGATGACTTCCGCTTTGGAAACATCATAGTTTTCTAAGAAAACAACTTTGATATATTTGTTGACTGCAGGATCTTCATGGATGGTCTTAGAGACCGCTAAGATCAATTCGATGATCTTCTTAGCATAGATGTAAGAAGGAGCAGCTTTGGCACCGAAGATATAAGTGTGAGGGAAATAGGTGATGGAGGGATCGGCTTTGATCTTTTGATAGAGATGAATGATGTGGAAGATGTTTAGAAGCTGTCTCTTATAAGCGTGGAGACGCTTGATTTGGGTATCAAAGATAGAATCGGGATCCACATCGATACCAGAGGAATCTTTGATCAATTTCAACGCGCGAAGCTTGTTCTCTCTCTTGATTTCATTGAATCTTTCATAGATTCCTTGATGCTCACTAGAGCCATCTCCGTAAGGAAGGAGTTGATTGAGCTTCTCAGGTTCGCGGATGAATTCATCCCCGATGAGAGATTGCACGTATTGGCTAAGAGTCGGGTTAGCGACAAGCAAGAATCTTCTGTGAGAGATACCGTTGGTCTTGTTGTTGAATTTTTCTGGATATTGGGCGTAGAGATCTTTGAAGGTCTGAGTCTTTAAGATTTCTGTATGGATTCCAGCGACACCGTTGACAGAGTAAGCCACGTGAATGGCGAGTTGACACATATTGACATTGCCATCTTTGATGATCATGGATTGATAGATGGCTTCATCGGAGAGATTTCTTTCTCTCATGTGTTGATTGACTCTTCTGTTGATTTCTTCAATGATCATGTAGACACGAGGAGCGACACTAGCGATATAGCGGCAAGGCCATTTCTCTAAGGCTTCAGGCATGACGGTGTGATTGGTGAAGGCAAAGCACTTGGAGACGATAGAGAAGGCTTCATCCCAACCATAACGATATTCATCCATCAAGACACGCATCATCTCAGGGATAGACATGATGGGGTGAGTGTCATTGAGTTGGAAGACATAGTGTTCATAAAGATGATCTAAGGTTCCATACACTTTCATCTCACGGTTCATGGCATATTGGATACCAGAGGAGATTAAGAAATATTGTTGTCTTAAACGGAGAAGTTTACCCTCTTCTGTGGAATCATCGGGATATAAACCGTGAGTGATTTGACGGATGAAGTGGAGGTAAGACATGAAGTTTTCATTGGAAGGAAGATCTTCATCACTCGGTTCTGCGCCCCAAAGACGGAGAGTGTTGACCACTTCGTTGTTGTATCCGATGACAGGAACATCAAAAGGAACGGCGCGGACAGAATAGGAATTGACTGTCTTCCAACGGATCTCGCCATTCTCTTCGTCACGATAGGTGACCGGAGTTCCATAGAAGTGAACGATGATGGTATCGTTAGGCTTTCTTGTCTCCCAAGGATAGCCTTCGGTCAACCAAGTATCCGGGAATTCCCACTGTTGACCATTCTTGATCTTCTGGCGGAAGAAACCGTAATCATAGCGGATACAGTTTCCGTGTCCAGGCAATCCTAAAGAAGCGATGGAGTCCATAAAACATGCGGCAAGTCTTCCTAAGCCACCGTTTCCTAAACCAGCATCGGGTTCGGCATTTTTAACAGCTTCATAATCTACGCCGATCTCTTGTAAGGCTTCTTTGACTTCCTCTAAGACATTGAGGTTATACAAGTTGGTGGAGAGAAGTCTACCGATCAAAAATTCCATAGAGAAATAGATGAGCTGTTTCTCTCCGTGATTTTTGACACTCTCTTTGCACTTCTTGCCTAAGACAGAAGCGTAGTCAGCTACCATGGTAGCTAAGACTTCGTACTGCTCTCTCGCATTTAATTCTTGAGGGTTACGGCCGTATTCTTCTGAGCAGCGCTCGATGAATTTTTCTTTAAATTTTTCCTTAAAATCAGGATTTTTCTTGAATTCAAACATTTTCTTTACCAATCTTCCAACTAAATTAGACCATGCTGGGTGTGAGTCAACCCCAGGGAAGGTTATCTTTCTGACTCTTCCATGGTAGCACTCATCTAATATTTAGATGAGCACGAAAAAAGACTATTCATTATAAATATTTAAATCACTTATTTCAATGCAATCTTATTGCTTGCTTTGTTTCTCTTTCAAGACCTCGCTACCGTCTTTGCTCACATAAGGTCTTTTTTCTTCCACGACAGGTTTACGGTAAACCAAATAGATTGCGCCAAAGGAAGGAATCTTCACGGTGATGCGATAAGGCATATTGTGGCATCCAGAACCGTGGGTAACTAAAGGTAATCCGTTGTATTGATTCCATCCGCCATAGACTTCTTTGTCGGTGTTTAAAATCTCTTCATAAGAACCCTCATAAGGTACGCCGATATCATAATCCCAATAGAAGTTCGGGGTCATGTTGAAGATGAAGATCATGCATTCTTCATCACATTCTCTGCGGAAGACATACACGCTCTGATCGGAGTTATCGGCCATGATCCAGGAGAAATGATTGGGATCATATTCTTCAAAATACATGGCGGGGTGAGATTTATAAATCAAGTTCAAATCACGGATGAGACGTTGCACGCCAGCGTGAACAGGATAGTTCAAAACATTGAAGGCGATAGGTTCATATTCTTTCCATTCATCGAAGGTGGCAAGCTCATTGCCCATAAAGTTGAGTTTCTTACCAGGGTGAGCGAATTGATAGGCGTATAAGTTTCTCACATTGGCAAATTTGTTGTCATAATTTCCCCACATCTTGTTGATGATAGAGCCCTTCATGTGAACGACTTCATCGTGAGATAAGGGAAGAATGAAGTTTTCGGAATAGAAATACGCCATAGAGAAAGTGAGTTGATTGTGGCAATATTTCTTATAAATGGGGTCTTTTCCATAATATTTGAGGGTGTCATTCATCCAACCTAAATCCCATTTATAATCAAATCCTAAGCCATCATCAAACATGCCTTTGGTGACATGTCCATAAGCGGAAGAATCTTCGGCGATCATCATGATGGAAGGATGGAGAGCGTGCATGTAGCCATTGGCACGTTTCACAAATTCGACCGCGCCTTCGTTGATACCTTTATCTCCGTTTCCATCCCAATAGATAACATTGGAGACTGCATCAAATCTGAAGCCATCGACATGGAAGACTTCCGCCATATACATGATGGCAGAGATAAGGAAGCTTCTCACCGGGTCTTTGGCCAAGTCGAAATTCTTCGTTCCCCATTGAGAGAATTCATGTTCGTTTGCATATTCAAAGACGCAAGAGCCATCAAATTTTTCTAAACCGAAGGGATCGACAGCAAAGTGAACAGGAACAAAGTCCATGATGACACCGATGCCCGCTTTGTGCATCTTTTCCACAAACTGAGCAAAGTCACCCAAGGTTCCCCAGCGGCGATCGATGGCATAATATCCTAAACACTGATATCCCCAAGATTGATCGTTAGGATAAGAGAAGACAGGAAGAGCTTCAACATGGGTATAGCCCATAGAGAGAAGGTAAGGAATCATGACATCGGCTAATTCGGAATAATTGTAATAGGTGTTATCGGGTTTTCTCTTCCAAGTTCCCATGTGGAATTCATAGATAGAGACGGGGCGATTGAAGTTTCTATCTCTGTTTTGAACAAAGTCGTAATCATCGATATGAATCTGATTGATGTCGACGATGTAAGAACAAGTCTCTGCCTTGAGTTCATTAGCGAAGGAGAAAGGATCTTGTTTGTCTTTCCAGCAGTTATCACATCCTAAAATGTGAAGCTTATATCTTTGACCTTCTTTGACATTCGGAATGAAGCATTCATATAGACCGCGATAGTCTTTCTTTTCCATGACATTGGCTTTGCTATCCCAATTGTTGAAATCACCGATGATATCGATTTCTTTTGCCATCGGAGCATAGACACGGAAGAGATAGCCCCAGTGATTATCGATTTTCACTTTATGGGCACCAAAATACTTATAGGCATCCGGCAAATGACCATTGAGATAATTTTCAAAGAATGTGTAATTTTCCATAAGCTCCTCCTGATAGGGTGAAAAATAACTCCCTTAATTATAACATTAAAACTTATTTAGTTAGAGAGTAGTTTTGTTTTCTCTCTTTAAATTGTTGCACTTTTAAAAGAATGTCACTAAAATGTTATGGAAATATGTAAAAGGGGAAACCAAAAAATGTCTAATTCGAAAAAAATCATGTGTGTCAACGCTGGTTCTTCTTCCATCAAATTCAAGCTTTATGAGATGGATGAGAAAGCAAGTCTTGCTAAGACCATCGCCGAAAAGAGCCAATATTGTAAAGCTTTGTGCTCTGGCTTAGTCGAAAGAATCGGTCATGAAGATGCTAGGTGCATCATCAAGAAACCCGATGGAAGCAAGAGTGAGAAAGTCCTTCCTATCCACAATCACGATGAAGGTGTCCAGCTCGTCTTAAAAGGATTGATCGAAGAGAAGATCGTCGCTTCTTTAGATGAGATCCAAGGCGTGGGTAACCGTGTTGTTCAAGGCGGTAAATATTTCTCTGACGCTCATGTGTTCGATCAATATACCTATGACCGCATCGAAGAGTTGATTCCTCTTGATCCTCTTCACGCAGAAGCTCACCTCACTTGTTTCAACGCTTTCAAGAAGGCTCTTCCTATGGTGGGTGAAGTCGCTGTCTTTGACACGGCCTTCCACCAGACCATGGAACCAAAAGAATATATGTATGCCATCCCCTATGAATGGTATGAAAAATATGCTTGTAGAAGATATGGTGCCCACGGCACTTCTCACAAATATCTCTCTCAGTTTGCCAAAGAGAAATATTTTGCAGATAAAGAACATGTCAACATCATCACTTGCCACATCGGCTCTGGCGCTTCTGTCTCTGCCGTCAAAGATGGAAAGTGTATTGCCACTTCCATGGGTCTCACTCCTTTAGCGGGTGTCATGATGGGTACAAGAACGGGTGATATCGATCCCTCTTGTATGCCATATTTGTGCACTTGCACTGGCAAGAGTGCCGATGAAATCTATGACATCTACAATCATCACTCTGGTTTAGAGGGTGTCTCTGGTATCTCTAACGATACAAGAGATGTCGAAGCCGAATATTACAAGGGCAATGAAAGAGCCATCCTTGCTATGGATATGTATGCTTCTAGAATCGCCGAATATATCATGATGTATTATGGTAAGCTTGGCCATGTGGATATGATTGTCTGTTCCGCTGGTGTCTTTGAAAATAGCCCGATTTACAGAAAGATGGCTTTTGACAATGTCGAGGAAGCCTTGGGTGTCAAGATTGACGAGAAGCTCAACGAAGAAAAGGTTCGTGGTCAGTGGGGTCTCATCTCTACTCCCGATAGCAAGATTCCTGTCGCGGTCATCCCTACCGATGAAGAATTGATGATCTGCTTAGATACCGCTAGAATCTTAGGCCTCTAATTGCTCGTTTCTTTCCTAGCTTAACAATATAGAGAGGAGGTAAACCTATGAAAAAGATGCAAAGTGTTGTGTTGATTTTTACTACCCTCCTCTCTTTTTCTTGTTCTTCAAAAGTCAATCGAGAAGGAAAGGCACTGATTAGAAAAGTCGAGAACATCGATGCGACGGTGATGATAAGAAGTGTGGAAGAATTAAACAATGTGGCTCGCTATGATGACGCCTTCCTTTTTGTCACTCTAGAAGGTTGCCAGTATTGTGAACAACAGAGAGGCAACATGTACCAATACATCCAAGACAATGAAGCTCTCATTTATGAAGTGGATGTTCACACTTATTTAGATGCTTATCACGCCAAAGAGAACAGCATCGGGGATTATGCTTATCTTTATCCAAAAATTGATAAAGCTCCCTCCGTCATCACTTTTTCGGAAGGCAAGTCTTTAAAAGCTCATCAAGGAATACTCTCAAAAGACTACAACGAATTCGTAAAAGATATGTCTAGCTTTGTCCAACCAGTGAATGTGTATCAAGTCAATGACTTCTCTTTAGGAAGTGATGGTAGATATTACCATGACACTCCTGAAAGTATTGAAGAAGCCAAAGAACAGGATACCATCGGTTTTGGTACCGTTGCTTTAGATAAACAAATTGCTCAAAAAGGAAAACAAGCAATTTATTTCACTTGGAATAAGTGTGGGGATTGTAAAAACTATCGTAACGAAGTGTTTAACGATTTTATTTTAAATGATTTGAAGACGAGAATTTATACCTATGAAGTGGATGGATATTACACTTTGAAAAGAAATCCTGACCTTGATCTTCAAGAATTAGGTTTGAATATGTGGTCTCAATTCTCTAAGAAATACCACCTGTATGATGAGAATTTCTACAACACAGATATCTTAGGAAACAAAGCAGGTTTTGTTCCTACTGTCGTATTATTTGAAGATGGAAAATTCAAAGGCTATGATGTCTTTGCCAATGAAGGAAATATCATCTTCAATGAAGATAACACCATCTCTTTCTCTCGTTATTTCCATTCTAAAGTTAAGGATGTGAAATCTAAAAAGTCGATTCCCAATAGAGAGCAGTCTTCTAGTGATTATATCGATGCCGTTAGAGATATCTATGACCAAGCGTTAAAGATCGATATAGAAGAAAGCAGAAAGTTTTTACAGGAGAATCTATGAAACATAAATTTTCTATCTTTTTGTTGCTTCCCCTTCTCTTCTCTTGTTCCCCAACAACTTCTAGCCATAGCAGAATCGTACCTAAAGTTCCTCTTTTCCATTATGAGGCAAATAACGTAAGACTTTCCGATAGAACCGATTATATGTTCCATCGTTTATTTGTTGAGGATTTAAATTCTTATTTAGAAAAGAAAGCTTCTTTTGCTTTATATGTTTATGGGGCAGGTTGTGGAACTTGTGATCTTTTCTCTATGACGGTGAAGGATTATATCCTCAAAACAAATGCGGTCATCAATTTCATGTATCTCAATGAGTATTTAGAGACTGAGGATGCCCTGAATTTAACCCAATCTTCTTTCCTTTTCTATCAGGAAGGAGAATTGATCGATTCGATCTCTACTTTAGATGATTATGCTTACTCAAAAACTTTTGAAACCTTCATGGATGAGAGAACGTATGATACGCATATCACTTTGTTAAATTCCTCCTATCAAGATGAAACCATACGTACTACCTTTAACACCTATACTCTCACTAGCTTTATCACTCCTTTAGAAGAGAAGCAGTATTTTGTTCCTATACAGGAATATATTCAAGGAAAATTAGCCAAAGAAAAAGCGCATGTTCTCTGGATTGCGGACAATCAATTATCTCTTCCAGAAATCTATGAAGAATTGAAGAATTATCAAGGTTATGCTGCTTTTATTTCTGAGGAAATCTTATCCGACAATTCTATAGAATTTAGTGAAATTGTAGGAGAAGATATCGACTTAAAAACACTGGATCATTTCACCATGATCTATTACGAAGATACATATAGAATCGAGAATTTATCTCACTTATAATTCTTTCTGTAAAGATAGTAATAATCGATCGAACAAACAAAGGCCGAAGAGATATAAAGGCCAGATCATCTCTAAAGAAATCATCACAAGAACGTCTTGTTTGAGAAGAGTAGAAAGTCCGATGAAGACATCAGAGACAAAGATAGAGAGCAAAGCAAAGAAGAATAGAAGGGTGTTCCCTTCTTTTTCTTTGAAATAATAGAATAGTAATTCCCCTAAATTGAATAAGAAAATAATGAGATAGACAACATATAAATAATGTAACGGTTTCTTCAAAGAGATGAGTAGAGCAACACCGATTCCTACCATCACCACTCCTCCTTTTAAGACATGAAGGAGTTTCTTTCTCTCAATATAAAACATCAAAATAAGTTGCATCAGTATGAAAAAGGAAGTTCCCATGTAATTCATGATATCGATATACAGTTGCTCACCATTAAATTGAAGGAGTGCTCTTCTTGTCACACCGAAGAAGATATCGGCAAATAAAGGACAAAACAGAGGAAGATAGAGAAGGGTATCTTTCTTTTCTTTCCGTGTGAGAAACATATAAAGGACAAATAAAAAGTTCACCAAAGAGGCACTGGTACAAACAATACCCGTGAACAAGTAATAGGACTGTGAAGTTCCTATTTCAATCAAGATGAGAAATATGGCTTCAATGATGATTAGCCCGATCCACAATTTCTTTTTCATACATAAATGAAAACTGTCGAACTATTTCGACAGTTAATCTTCCACGTTATCCGGAAGTTCATCCAAGGCTTGGATGAGGGAAGGAAGTTCGTCTAAGGTGAGAAGACGACATCCTGCAGCAAAGTCGTGTCCACCGCCAGCGAATTGACGAGCGACAGGAGCGACATGGAGATGAGAGGAACGCAAGGATACTCTATATTCTTGTTTCTCTTCTTTCCAGGTGATAGAAGCGACAACACGGACACCTTTCAAGTTGCGGAATTGATTGATGTGAAGGTTTCCTTCATTCTCGTTCATGTCCAATTCTTTGATGGTTTCTTTATCAAAGACGAAATAGCAAGTTCCTTTGTCGGTGACTTTATAATTGTTTAAGCAATAACGAAGAATGTTCATTCTACGGATATCGGTCTCATACATGAGATCATAAATCTTGGTTTTATCAATACCAAGATCTAATAAATCCGCAGAGATTCTTAAAGTTGCTCCATCGGTATCTTGGTACATGAATCTTCCTGTATCTCCGACAATACCGGTGTAGCAATAGGTAGCGGCTTCTTTGCTGAATTTGAATTTCTTAGAGCGAGAGAGAGCAAAGAGAGCGATCAATTCTGCAGCGGCGGGGCGCTCAGGATAGACGATGAGATAATCTCCGAATTTCTCTTCTTCTCTCGGGAGAGGATGATGGTCAATTTTGATGACTTCTTTGGCAAAGGAGAGGTGTTCACAAGCCACACGAGGAAGATTAGAAACATCCACCGTGATCGCTAAGTGAGGTTGACGGTACCATTCTTCACTGACCTGTTCGGGTTCAGGGAATAAATCTGGCATAAAAGTGGTATGTCTATCACCGACATAATGAACTTCCTTTTGAGGGAAATTATCTTTGATCCAAGTCACTAATCCCATCTGAGCACCGAGGGCATCAAAATCGGGAGAAGAGTGACGATAGACCACGATTCTATCGTATTCGGCGATTTTCTTTTCTAGATATTTAAACTTGTTATGTAACTCTTTGAAAAATTTTTGATCCATATTCTACTCCAGTCGACAAACTTAATGGCTTAATTTTAAACTAATTGAAAGAATACTGCAATAAATTGATTTTTAAACTTGCAATCGAGGAAGGAATGCGATATATTTATATAGCTTTTTGTGGGGCTGTAGCTCAGTTGGATAGAGCATCTGCCTTCTAAGCAGAGGGCCGAGTGTTCGAGTCACTCCAGCCTCACCACCTAAGTACTTTGTCCTTGATACAATTCGTATTGAGGATTTTTTTGTATCAGTCCTTTTCATCTTTTTGAACTTGTATTAGCATCAAAATAGAACCGGCTTTATATTACAAATTAGGTAATAAAGTGTAGAATAAGTGTATAATAAAACCTGACTTTAGGATTTACCCCTAGAAATGGGTAGTTAAATCCTAAATACGGCCCGCTAATGCATGGCCTTGGTGTTAGAGAATAAAAGCTTATCGAATGATAAAATTATGGGCGCAAAATGGCGCCCTTTTCCTTTTTTTGATTTAAACAACACGAAAAATTTTCTTTTTTTCACGAAATGGCTTTTTTAAAACAAACATCCGATTGTTTTTAATTAAAAAAAGGAGAAAACAAAATGAAGAAAAAAGTTTTAGGATTACTTTTACCTCTCGCAGTTAGTTGTATTACTGGTTGTGGCGAGAAAAAAGTCACTGTTTCTATTGCTTCCGAAACCAAAGAAGGCCCCATCGCTTTCGCAATGGAAGAATTAAAAACTGCTTTTGATCGCAACAACATCACTCTTGTCGAATCTGGTGCCGATTATGAAATCAGTTTTGCCGCTATTGACTCCACCTTAGGCGAACAAGCTTATGACGTCAAAGTAGATGGAACCAAAATCACCATCACTGGTGGCGATGAAACCGGCGCAATGTATGGCGGTTTACAAGTTGCTGAAAATATCAATCTTGATGATGGTATTGAAAATGTTCAAAACGCTAGCGGCAAACCCTACATCCAACATCGTGGTGTCCGTACTAGATTAGTTACCGATTTACGTACCCCCTGCTACATCAACAATGGTAATTCTGCATGGGCTAACGTCGAAAACTCTTGGGATATCAATTATTGGAATGATTTCTTTGCTCTTTTAGCCAGAAAACGTTACAACCTTGTCAACTTTGCTACCGTTAACGCCTTTGCCTCTATGATTAGAGTCCCTGGTTATGAAGCCTGCGCCCTTGAAGATGTTTGGAAATATACTGGCGAATATGATGATAACTATTATGGAAACGTCACCAACATCTATCAACCTCATCATTCCCAACCCGGTAATTATGAAGTTATCAAGAAAATGACAATGGATCAAAAGATTGAACACTGGAAAGCAGTCTTTAAATCCGCTCACGATCACGGTATCAAAGTTCAATACGGTATGATGAACATCTATGCCTTTGCTGAAATGGCATTTGCTCCTCAATACGGAATCACTGTAGACAATAGAGAAAACCAAGTTACCAAAGATTACCTCTCCAAAGGTATGGAAACTCTTCTCAAGACCTACAAAGACATCGATTATGTCTCTGTTGGCGAAGGTGAAAACATGGATTATCCTTCCGATACTGTCAACCAGACTCACCAGTGGATCTATGATGTCTATGGCACCGCTTGTGAAAGAGCCTTAAAGGGCGATCCTAGAGAAAATAGCTTTATTCTTTATGGCGCTGGTTCTACTCCCGGTTCCTACATCGAAGAATTATGGAAAGACTTCCCTTATCAAAGAGGTGTTTCTCCTCGTTATTCCGATGTTCATATGTATGCAATCACTAATGGTAACCAGAACGATACTATCGAAGCCATCGATGAACACTCCTCTGGCATAAACGCTCTCGCTGAAGGTGTTAAAGTTCTCTTCAACACCCGTAACGAAGATGCTTACCACTATACTTGGGGTGATCCTGATTTCTTAAGAGACTATTGCAGAAATATGAAACACGAAAGATCCAACGGTTTCTTTTTAGGTACTGATGGATATTACTTAGGCAAAGAATACGAATTCAAAGATGAATCCTTAAATGGTCAATTCTATTATGATCGTCATTGGGTCAACTACACTCTCTTTGGTAGATTCACCTATGATCCTACCATCACCAACGAATATGTGGAAAAAATGGTGGTTGATCATTATGAAGATGAAGCGGATAAAGAAGTCATCCTCAAAGCTTATGAAACGATGAAGGCTGGTTCTCAGATGTTGATTCAAGTCCAGTGTCAATTCACTCTCCGTGGTACTGATGCTGCTTGGTATCCTGGAAACTGCCAATCTCATCCTACTATGGGCGGTTATGTCGGTGTTAGAAAGCTAGTTAACTCTGATAACGTCTTTGTCGGTGCTGAAGATAGATATATCTCCTTCGCCAATTATGCAAAAGCATTATTAAAGGGTGAAACTCCTACTCAACAAAATCCTTATCAAACCGCTGAAAAACTTGCTGAAATCAACACCAAAGTCACAAATCTCGTCAACGAATACAACGCCCTCTCCGGTAAGAAGAGCTCCGCTACTAACGAAATCATCAAAGATCAAGTCATCGTCGCCGCTCTTGCGAAATATTATTCTCATAAATTCAATGGTGGTATGAACTTACGTCGTTACAATGACACTAAAGATACTTCCTTCCAAACCAAGAGTGTTGAAGATCATCAGAAAGCCTTAGAAGCCTGGAAAGAATATGCAAAACTCTTCACTGATCGTTTCATCATTGAAAGACTTCCTAGAGTTGGTGTCGTTGATCCTAACGCATACACCGCCTCTGTCGAGAAAGATATTTCTATCGTGTCTAAATGGACGCCTAGAGAATATAAATAAACCTCCTTATTGGATTAGATGATCTTAACGCAGTAAAACAATCTAAAGAAGCAGGGGCTGTCCAAAAAGTAGATGCTAATTTCTTCTTTCGGACAGCTCTTTTCTGTTTTTTTTGCCTTTTCGTTTGGTTGCGGCTTAGACCATGTTTTTCAATATTCTAAAGCTTCCATCACAATCGGAAAAAGCATAGAAAATCACCGCAAAATGAGAATCCATATATAAAGAAGGCCTTCTTAAATCAAAATTCAAATCGGATACCGAAATGTATTTCTGGATGCCAGAACATGAAAGATGCTTCATGGAAGCAGCAAGTTTTTCCTCTTCCTTGGCGTTACCATTCAAGGAGCTAGAAAAACTAGATTATTATTGTTAAAACAAGCTGTAGTAAAAGACGGGCTCCAACCCATAGTTTTTTACAAGATATCTTGCCCCTGAACCGCTAATTCAGGGCTTTTTTATTCTTGTAAGATAAGAGTTTAAGTTGAAACATTTGAAAGGGGCTATCCCTTTTCACACATTATGGTGGTTGGACAGCCCCTTTTATCTTTTAAATTAATAGTCTCTAGGAGTCCACTTTTTAGCGATGGAGATATCTTTCTCTACATCTTTTGCAAATTCATTAGGATCGATGATACCATGACGTGCTAATCTTTCCACTTTGAAGCGGGATAAGAATAATTTTGCATATTCTGCCCAAACATCTTTAGCAGTGGTTAAGTTAGCGACAGATTTATTCTGGTAAGAAGTATCTAAGGTGTCATTATAGATACGTAAGTTCATAGCGGCATCAAATTTCTCCGCATAATATTTTGCTAAGAGAGCAAAGGAAGTTTGATCTAACATCTGTTGATCGAATTCTTTGTTTTTTGTAGCATCAATACCATTTCTTGCTTCAGCAACAGCAGCCTCTACTTGTGTAGCAAGCTCTCTTAAATCTTTTGCGACATCAAAGGGAGTTCTCTTTCCATCAGGGACACTTCCTTTTTCTTGTAAAATCTTTGCATAAGCGGCAAAGGAGATAACATCACCATCCGGATCGGCAGTATCATTATTGATGAATCTCTTGATATCTAAGAAACCGAATAATGTAGGGTTAGAAGTGCACATTTCAGGTAAGAATGCAGCATCTGTTCCACCAGGAGAATAAGTGGAGATGACATTAGGTAAGACTTTACCAGCGATATTCATCGCTCTCCAAGCTGCTTTAACATTAGCTTCAGGTAAATCTTCGTAATGATCTAAATAAAGTTTTTCCATCCAGTCATTGGTCAAATTAGGATTGTAAGAGAAACGACCAAACATGGTGAAGTTGACCCAATGTCTATCATAATAGAGTCTACCATTTAAGCTATCATCTACGAACTCAAATTCTTTACCACCGACATGATAACCATCGATGAAGAATTGGAATCCTCTAGATTTTTCGTGATACATATTTCTACAGAATTCTCTAGCAAAATCAGGATCACCCCAAGTATAGTGATATGCATCTTCCGCTCTTAAGTTATAGGAACACTTAAATCCTTCGGGGAAATTAGCCATATATTCGATATTGTCAGTGGGTTTGGTGACAGAATAGAGACGAGTATCGTTATATCTCTTGTTGATTTGCATCTCATATGGAACATCTTTGAAATATTCATAGAAAGATGGATCAAAAGTGGTGTTTCCGACAGCAGCGAAGTTAAGCCAGAATTTTTTTGCTCTTTCTGGATCTTTTTTCATAACTTCATTACAAGCTTCACCATAGACGTCATATACCCATTGATAAGCATCTGCTTTAGTTTCATCAGTGTAGACGATATTTTCACCAACAGTGGCTTTTAAACCAGAGATTTGTGGGAAAGTTTCTAAGAGAGTGACATAAGCTTTCTTAAAATAATCTTTGGTGGTTTCATTATACATATCAGAGGTGATACTTGGATTTCCAAGCTCTTCACCAAAGGTATAGATAATCATGGTAGAGAATTCCCATTGAATACCATGATCTACACAAGATTGAATGACTTTTTTCCAGAATTCCGTCTTTTCTTGGATGGTCATTTTCTTGACTACTTCATAATTTTCTAAATGTTCTTTACGGAACATATTCGTGCAATCCCCTTTATAGGAATCATCATAGTCACCCTTATATTTCCAAACATCATTTAAGGCGACATTCTCATATCCAGGAACTTGGATGATACTAGGTAAGGAGTTTACAGAGGAGAAAGAGAAAAGATTGTATCTCTTTCTTGCCATAGTGGCGAAAAGATCATCCCAATATTGTAAATCCCAAGTGGTCTCAATATTGTTTCTAGCAGAATCTGCATTATTGGTATAACCAGGTGTTCTTAAATCTAAAGAAGGTCTCATATTAAAACCGCGAAGGTCAATATAAGGTTTATCTTCAGAAGAGGTTACTCCTTTTATACCATTGCTGAGATTGATCTCTTCTGCGACTTGAAGAGCACCATACATCAAACCAGTGGAATCACCACCTTTGATGTTGATGTTTTTATCTGTGACTTCGACTTTGTAAGCTTGTTCTTGTAAAGAAGAATCTACACCATCAATAGTGATAGTATATTCTCCACCTTCTTCGACATATGCGAGATGATTTCTTTCTAATGCGGTCTTGATATCTCCAATAGCAAATTCAACAGGTTTTTCACTTCCTTCATAACGAATGGAAACAGTTGTCTTTGGACTATTGCATCCCACTAAGCCTAAGATAGAGAAGGGAATGGATAAAAATAATAGTTTCTTGTTCATAAAACAAATCTCCTTTCCCTTAATAAACGATTAAAGATAACAAAATAGAAAAGATTGTTGCGTGAAAACAATTATCTTTTTCGTGAAATAGAAAATGCATAAATAATGCAATTGCATTGCATATATTACTTAAGATAAAATTATTTAGGTTAAAAACATTAAATGCAAAGAGAATTATGTATAGAATAGCAATCATTGAGGATAACAAGGAGGAGTTATCTAACTTGTTGAAACAAATCGAGAAATATAAGGAAGAAAAGAACGTCATTTTTGATGTGAAAACTTTTGAAAATGCCTATTATTTCATTCACGATTATAAAAATGATTTCCATATAGTATTTATGGATATTGACCTTCCTGGAGTCAATGGTATGGATACCGCTAAGAAACTTCGTGAATTAGATCACAATGTCTCTTTAGTATTTGTTACAAATCTTGCTCAATATGCCATTAAAGGCTATGAAGTGGAAGCTTATGACTTTATTTTAAAACCTGCCACTTATGCAAGACTATCCTCTCTTTTAGATAAGCTTTTAATAAATATCGATAGTAAAGCTCCCAAATCTATCAATATCAAAACTACCACCGGATATACTAGATTGAATTTGGATGAAATCATCTATGTCGCTGTAGAAGATCATTTGCTTTATTATCACACACAAGCAAAGAATTATGAGTGTTGGGATACTTTAAAGAATGTATCCACTATGTTAGAAGCTCCTCGTTTTACCCGTATTTCCAAATCGATTATTTTAAATCTTTCCTATGTAAAATCCTTGGAAGGAGATACTCTCATTCTCTTGAATGATGAAAAAGTTGTTATTGCTCATAAACTTCGTAATGGGATTCTTTCAGCATTGAATCAATACATGGCATTATGAGTGAATATCTAGGACAATTTTTAGATTATTTTCTATATTCAGCAGAACTGTTTCTTAGCTCTGTTATATTAGGTTTTGTCTTTCATAAAAAGAATAAATATTCCGTGCTGATTTTGTTTTTATTCTTTTTAGGTTGCATTGTTCTATCTGCTATTTTAACTACTATATTTCTTGATTTATCTATAAATAATAGACCACTATATGACAGGTTAAATGTCATCGCATTTGCACTTTTGGCTGTTCCTTATATCGTTTATATTTTCCTTTTTTTGAAAACCACTATTTGGAATAAGGTTTTTATTTTTACGATGACACAGTTTACAAGAAATATCGTCAGAAAGATATATCTTTTAATCCGTGTCTTTGTTGGCCTTGCCATCAATGACAGTTCTTATTTCACTTATCGTGAAATTCCTAAGATTTGGTTATTGCTTTATTATCCAATCTACATTGTGGTGGTGTTTTCATTAGCATATCTTGTTTATAAGACATTTAAGGAAAGTAGAGTTTTCCAAATGAACTTACAAATCGCTACGGTATTTGTTGTTTTATTAGGTGTTAATTTCTTTATCTCTCCTGCACAAAAAGATTTAGGTGAGACAGATGTATACGCATATACTTGTTTATTAATTGCGGATTTAGGTTATTCCTTTGTCGCATTTTTCCTGATGTTTGCTCTAATACATTACAGCGAGAAGAAAATGGCTTCAAATATGCTAGAAAAGATGATGGAAGATTCACAAAAAGAATATGCACTCATCAAAGAAAATGTCGATCTAATCAATTTAAAATGTCATGATTTACGTCATCAACTTCGCGCCGCTAATCTCTCTGGAAATATGGATGAACAATTCGTCAACGAAACTCTAAAAAGTATTGATATTTATGATTGTCAAACCAAGACAGGTAATGAGACATTAGATGTTATCTTGATGGATAGAAAATTGCATTGTGTTGCTAATAAGATTCAATTCACTGCAGTGGCAGATGGATCCCTTATCTCCTTTATGGATAATGAAGATATCATCTCTTTGTTCTCTAATATATTAGAGAATGCGACAAATTATGAAAACCGCATTAAAAATGAAGAGGAGAGATTTATCTCTCTCACTGTTAAGAAAAAACATGACTTTATTTTGATTATAGAAGAAAATTCTTTATCTAAAGATCTCATTCCTGAAGTCAAAAAAGATAAGAATTATCACGGCTTTGGTCTTCTCTCTATTGAGTCAATCGCCAATAAATATGATGGAAATGTATCTATTGTAAATAATAATAGTACATATAAAATTTCTATTATTATTCCTGCGCGATAAATATTATTGGAACAAATTTAAATAACAATCAAGAGTACTAATTTTAAGTGCTGGATTTTGATTTTCACGAAAAATAGACCAAACTTGGCGAATTAGGTATTCTCTTTCATTCATGCAGGCATTTACATTGAATTAAGAATGAATTATGCCCAAAATGGGCAAAGGAGGAAATCATTTATGAAAAAAATATCATTCGCCTTATTACCTTTAGCGTTATTCGCAATGGTCTCTTGTGGCGGAACCCCTGCTTCCACTGGTAATCCTACCACTTCTGCTGGTACTACTACTGCTGGTGATGCAACTACTGTTGAAGCTACTACTACTGAAGAAGTTACTCAAACCGTTTTTGAAAAACAGTATACTTTCTTCTCTTATGGCTCTACTGCTGAAGGTGAAGAACTCGACAACCTTTATGACACCTTTGAAAAAGGCAAACATAAAGGCCCCAACTACATGCTTTACATCAACCTTTTAAAGGATGGTAACAAAGTTGAAGCTGGTCGTAAGACTATGTACTACACTGGTATTTTAGCCAACAAGTCTGCTTTCTCTACCGTTGGTACTTGGACTGTCGCTGATGGCGTCTACACCATCAACCTCGATGCTTTCACTTACAATGTTCAGGGTACTGGTGAATGGGAAAATGCCGCTAACACTCTCACCACTGCTGCTGATGGCACTGTCACTTGGACCTATGAAGGCTGCAAGAAAAATGAAGGTGGTGAACTTGTTGCTAACCCCTACGAAACTAAATTAATGGAAAAAGTTAACTTTGCTGGCGAATATAGCGGAACCTACTATTCTCTCACTGACATGGAAGCCACTGGTAAGAGAACCGATAACGTTATGGATTCCATGGAAGTTGTCGCTGTTGCTGATGGTACTTTCACTGTCACTGGTTCTGTAGAAGATTCTGGTATCTCCTCTTTTACTGGTACTATCGATACCTTTGGTGTCTTCGTTGGTGAAACTCCTCGTTTAGGCGGCACTATGCAAGGCTTATTCTATACCGAAAAAGATGGCAAACCACACTTCTATTTCAATCTGGAAGCCAGAGAAAGACAGTCCATCGCTTACGGTACTTCTATCTAAGCTTTGGTAATTAAGGAAAAAAAGCGTATTTAATAGCTAAATCCTCCTCTTGCTGGCTGATTTAATCAGCCAGCTTTTTTTATAAAATAAAGGAGTTTAAAATGAAAAGTAAATTTTTGATGCTACTTCCTATGTTGCTCACTTCTTGCCTAGTCGGTTGCGATTCGAAAGAGAGCGTTTCAATCTCTTATGAAGGAGAATCTAAATCTGTTTTATTTGCGACAGAAACTTTAAGAACTAATGTAGAAAATTCTTCTTCTTACAAGATTGGTGATGGCGGATACAAGATCATCTTTAAAGACATCGATGAATCTTTAGGTTATGAAACTTATAGACTTGATGTCGATAATAAAACCATATCTATCACCGCAGGTGATGAGACTGGTTTGATGTATGGTGGTTTAGATGTTGCTGACCGTATTGAAATTGGTCAAGCTTTATCTGAATTAAATACACTCACTGTCTCTCCTTCTTTAGATAATCGTGGCTTAAAATTCAATATTCCTTTAGATATGAGAACCCCTTCTTACACTGATGGTGGTGATTCTGGTCAGAGCAATATTGAATCTATGTGGGATATCAATTTCTGGGCACAGGAATTTGATATGATGGCTCTCAATAGATATAACACTTTATCTATTTGGAGTTTAAATCCATTCCCTTCTATGGTGAAACTTGATGATTATCCTGATGTCGCCTTAGAGGATGTATGGAGAACTAAATTGTATTTTGACTCTTCCTACAATGGTACTGGTTCAGATTTAGTTAGAGATGAACACTGGGTTGAAGGTAGTTATGATATCGTCAAAAAGATCACAATTGAAGAAAAGATTGCTTTTTGGAAAGATGTCATGGCCATGGCTCATGCAAGAGGTGTGAAATTCTATATCTATACATGGAATATCTATACCTTTGGTGAACATGGTAAATATGGTATTGATTGTTCTCAAGATAATCCTGTCACAAAAGATTATTACAAGAAATCAGTACAAGCACTTGAGGAAACTTATCCTGATTTAGATGGTATTGGTATTGGTGCTGGTGAGAACATGAAAGTTTCTGAATCTGGTGGAGATTCCTCCTCTGGTGGTGCAGGTACTGGTGAAGAAGAAAATGAAATCTGGTTACATGACACCTATGGTGAAGGTATTAAAGATGCCCTTGCTAAAGATCCTGATAGAGAATTTGAAGTCATCCACAGAATGCATTTTGCGGATGGTGCTTCTTTAGCTAAGATCTGGGGCGATTTACCTTGTAAATTCAATCTCTCTGATAAATATTCTATCGCTCATATGTATTCTGTTGATAAACCTGGATTTATCAAAGGAACACTTGATTCTATGACCGCTGATCAAAGTTTGTGGTTAGAGCTTAGAAATGATGATGCTTTCTTCTTAAGATGGGGTGGAACAGATTTTGCTAGAAAACTTGTCTCTCAAATGCCTAAAGATAAAGCCACTGGCTTCTTAATGGGTAGTGACGGTTATGTCCAAGGTAGAGAATTCACGTCTAAGATTGAGGAATTCAAAGGACAACATTTCATGGAAAAGCATTGGTATAACTATATGTTATTCGGGCGCCTTGCTTACCAAAATGATATTACCAATGACTTCTTTAAAGCTAAATTAAAAGCACATTATAAGAATGTTGATGCTAAAGCGGTAGAAACTCTCTTTGATACTATGAATACCGCTGGTGAAATCTTAACCAATTCTAATATGTTATTCTTCGTTTCTACTGACTCCTGGTATCCTGAAGGAAACTGGACCAATAAGAATACATTCGGTTATGTTGGTATTAAGAGATTAATCAACGCTAGAAATGTCCATGAATATGGAGATGTCACCTCTATTCCTGATTATTGTTTATCTGTTGAAAACAATGAACAGATCAAAACCACTCGTTCTCCTTTAGATATCATCACCGCTTTAAATACTAAAGCGGATGCTGTCTTTGCTGCAAAAGATGCATTAGATAGCCATGTTGGTGAAAATAAAGAATTTGAACAGATGGTATTAGACCAGTACGCATTTGCCAATTTAGGTAAATATTATGCTACTAAATATGAAGCTACTATCGCTTTGCGTTTCTACAATGATTTAAAAGATGATGCAAAGAAGACAGAAGCGGTTAATAAAGCAACTGAAGCGAACAATTATTGGAAAGAATATGCTTCTAGCATGATTGCTAGATACACTGATAAAGTTCGTCTTTCTAGAGCAGGTGAATATTCCTTCTCCGAAGTCACTGCTGAAGTGGAAAAGGATATCGCTGTCTGTCAAAAGTGGAACCCTAGAGCTTACTAAAATTCAGACGCAAGAAGAATCCGCTAAGTTGATGCAGAAAGCAGTGGAAGCATATCAGGCTTATGCTACTAGTTATTCTTCTCGTTATGTGGATTTACGTCTTGGTAGAGCAGGTGATTTCCACATCAATGATGTCTTCAAGATGATATTTCTACCATCAACAAGTGGACACCAAGAAACTACAACTAATCTAAACCAAATGAAAGAGCAACCCGCAAGGATTGCTCTTTTTTAACGAAATCATCTATTAAAAACTGTGGCAGGAAGACCTACCACAGTAATTTTACTATTCAGTAACTTTTTCAGGCTCTTGCTTTCTTTCTAAGATGATAAAGGTTACAGTCAAACCGATACCAGCAGCGAAAGCAACTCCAGAGACGATGTCAAGAGTGTTGATGATGGTAACCCAGATAGGAGTGATAGGAACAATGATGGAGTTAGAGGAGATACCATTCATAACGTTGGAGTGGACAGCGGTGTAAAGAATTCTGTGTAAGGATTCTCTCATTGCCCAAGCAACATCAGCGTGATTCGTCTTAAGAGGATCGAAGTTACCAGCCGCTTTGACACCACCATCGACAAGGTTTGTGCCAGCGATAAGCATTGCAGCAGCATTCATGTAAGGAGTTGCACTGCCGTGCCACATATCCGTGACAGCGATACCGTGCATACCGAATTCATTTCTTAAGCATTCAGTCATCAAGCCTTTGCACATACCAGACCAGTAAAGACCGATTCTGTTGAAGGAAACCATGACACCAGAAGCGCCGTTGAAGACGATAGTTTCTTCACCGCGTTTGTATTCTTTGCCTTCCATGGTGATAGGAAGTTCGAAAGCTCTTAAGTAGATTTCTCTCATGGTCTGCTCATTGAGCCAGACAGAGACACCACGTCTCATATCTTCTTGTTCGTTTAAGACACAGTGTTTGTTGTAGACATATAAGCCCTTGTATTCCATACCGTTACATTCATAACCGCAGATTGTACCGGATAAGAATCCATCTTCAGAATAATATTCGAAGTTACGGCCATCATAAGGAGTTCTCTGGATGTTAGAACCAGGGCCATATAAACCAGCATAGCCGGCCCAAAGAGCATCTTCACCGATCATTTCACCGACTTCAAACATCAAGTCGACATCGAAAGTAGCAGCTAAGATACCAGAGGAAGGATAACAAGTAGGAGTCAAATCTTTATCAGGATCGTCATTGAGATAGGCTAAGCCTTGTTCTAATGTTTTGCCATAACTATATTTTTCGGTTAAACCAGTAGGGCCATTGTGGTCAGTACATTCGGGTTTACCAATAGAAGTGATGGCGGCAGAGTGTCTCATACCCTTACCGATGGTTTCAACCATTTCATCCCAGGTTATGGCATCAAGGACAGCATCCCAGTTAGGATCATCATAGGCGATCTTATTACCTTCAGAGTCAACTCTTAAGTTGATAAGCTGTAAGGTAGGAGCAGCACCCATAGTAGGATAAGCGGAATTATCTTCAGGTAATTTAACTTCACCCTGGACACCTAATGCCTTTTGATCAGCATCGATGTTAGCGTTCCAAGGTAATTTGACATTGTCATCCCAATCAGTATGGACAGTGTGTGCCCAATCGTTACGGGTTAAGTATTCGACTTTCTTGCCGCTGTTATTCGCATATTTATTCCAATCAGCGCCATCGAATTGGTTGGTGATAGCATAATTTGTGGCTTCAGAAGTAGAATATAATTCTTTATTGAAATCAAGATTTTCTTGATGGACTAAGGCTTTATTACCTTCGGCATCCATCTTACCGGCGGAGGTGGTAGGAGTGACATTCTTGGCGGCTAAGATGTTGTTGATAGCATCATGAGAATCATGGCCGATTGCTAAGAAGTAATCACCAGCAGTTCTGACATAAGTCTTAGCATTGTTGGAGTCATAGGAAGCAAATTGTCTTTCCTTGACTTCGATGGTGAGTTCTTCAGTGCGATCTTTAGCTAATTCATTGGTCTTAGCGAAACCGACTAATTCCACAGAAGCGGCTTCAATACCGTTTTCGATATTGTATTCGCCATAGGGTTTTTGTAAGTAAACTTGAACAGTTTCTCTACCAGCAACTTCACCGACATTTTTGACGGTGACTTTGATTTCATAGACAGTGTTTTTACCATTGCCTTTCTTGTTGACCTTCATGTTGGAATATTCGAAGTTGGTGTAGGATAA
Organism: Bacilli bacterium; assembly: GCA_017470005.1. Lineage (GTDB taxonomy): Bacteria > Bacillota_I > Bacilli_A > RFN20 > CAG-288 > Enterosoma. The sequence goes on from JAFUFH010000080.1 coordinate 33,437, forward strand.
ACCGTGACCGAAAGGATAAGTGACAACCTTAGAATAATTGAATGTTCCTACATTGTTTCTACCATTGACGAAGTCTTCGTATCTAGTTTCAGTATATTTATAACCGAGATAGATACCTTCTTGATAGACATTGTAGACTCTGTTTTGGTTATAAGAACCATCATCTAAATAACCATCAGTAGCACCATCATAGATAGAGCAACCAAAGTTAGGAAGTGCAGGGTTAGCGTGGTGATCATTCCAGAATGTGGTAGATAATTTACCAGAAGGATTGACATTACCAGCTAAGACTTCAGCAACACCATATAAACCTGCAGTACCAGGAGTACCAATCCATAAAGCGGCATCGATACCATATTTTGCGTCATTTAAGAAGTCAGCTTGAATTTGGTTAGCACCGTTAAGTAAGACAACGATGGATTTGAATGTGCCGGCATCTTTTTCAGCCTTTAAGCCTTCTAAGAGGGCTTTTTCCTTGACAGAAAGCTGTAAATAATCGCCATCAGTAGCATCATTTAAAGAACCATCAGCATCATCTAATTGAGAGACAGAGTGACCTCTACGAGGCATATCACTACCTTCACCACCAACACGGCTTAATACTACGATAGCAGCATCACCATAAGAAGCGAAGGAAGAACCAGTATTAGATTTGACTTCAGCCCAAGGAGCATCATTGATCAATTTGACACCTGTGACACCTTGACCAGTGTAACCTTCTTTACGTTTGTAAGTATCTTTATTGGCAAGATACCAATCCCAAACAGTGGGGTTAACACTCATTAAATTATTTCTTTCAAATGCCTGTTTGAAGGTAGGAGCTGTGGAAGTATCCACTTTACCAGAACCAGTACCACCATAGACAGGGTCAACACTACCAATAGAGAAGAGAGAAACTTTTCTGTTGCCTTCTTTTAAAGGAAGAGCGTTGTTTTCATTCTTTAAGAGAACACTACCTTCAGCTTCAACTCTTTCATTTAAAGCTTGACCAGCCGCTCTTAAATCTTTAATAAATTTGTATTTGGATTTGTAATATTGAGTATCGCCGACTTCGGCGCCATCAATTTGAACAACTTTAGAAGAAGAAGTTTTTAAAAATTTGTTGATTGCAGTTGCGTTTTCGTTGGCGATAGTACCACCAGCCATACCGATGGAAAGAAGGACAACACCAGCAGAAGTTAATGCTTTGGCAGGAGTGGCCATCTTTTTGGTAGGGAATAAGAAGCAGAGAGTGACAACACCTAAGATGATATTGAGTAAATAGCAGATGAAAAGGATGATGTAGGGAGCTTCAAACTGAGAGTCAATACTGACAATGGCGGCAGAGAGATAAGTGTTTGTCTTATAAATGAAGAAGACAAAGCCTAATAAAGAGCCTAACAATAAGGGGAAACCTGCAAATTTACCCTTGAAGAGGACAAGGAAGACACCAGTGAGAACAAGTGTACCTGCAATAGCATAGAAGCTAGGCCAGGACATATTGTCCATCAAGGTCTTTCCACCCGCATAGGCGGCGGGATAAAGGATTAAGATAACAACCATTAAAAGCATGGCTACACATGCTAAAATGGCACCGATACCTCTTTCCTTAAAGAATTGAGTTACCTTTTTTTTCATAAAGAAAATCCTTTCTGTTTTTGCGTTGAATAACAATCGCTTTGACAATGATATTTTCTCTTTTGTTCAAAGATAAAGCTAAAAGCTTTTGCGTGAAGTCGTTAAGTCATTTCGTGAAAGTAAATATATGTTTTAGACAAATGAAAACAATTTGGTTTTTAATCAAATAAAATCTTGTTAACTAAAATAATGTTAAAGAAAAGTAAAAGATGTGAAACCCATAGGTTTTGGAGTTATCATAATTGTATATTACGAAAATGTTTACAAGAAAATTTTTTTGATAAGTCTTTTTTGTAATAAACAACTTTTATTCAACAAAAGAAAAACGCCACTAGTTTTAGGGACGTTTTATCATTATAAAATTCTCAAAGAAACAGATTAGAGGTCTCTACAAGTCCACTTGTTGATGGTGTTAAGGTCTTTCTTAACCTCAAAAAGAAAATCTTCCTTATAAAGGAGATACAGTAATTGGTAATGATGTTTGGATTGGCCAAAATGTCACATTCCTACCAGGAGTTCATGTTGGAGACGGATGTATTATTGGCGCGAATGCTATAGTAGCGTCTAATATTCCTCCTTATTCAGTTGTTGTTGGTAATCCTGCGAAAGTGATCAGAAAAAGATTTGATGATGAAATGATTCAATTATTAGAAAAACTTCAGTGGTGGAATCTACCAATTAATAAAATACAAAAAATCATTCCTCTTCTTTCTAATGGCAATATCAAATATGTAAAAGAGGAAATGAAACACATTATTGATGGAGACTCACATATTTAAGTTATCATGTAATTTACAGAGTTAATTTTCACTCTTTAAATTGGTATCATTTGATATACAGAAAGACACCTTGAAGTCAACACTGGGGCATCCCAGTGTTTTTTCTTTTGCTTCGCTCTTCTTTCCTAAAATAGACAAATAAGATATAATGAAACTATGACAATCGATCAATTGATTTATTTCGTATCGGTCGTAAAGAATAACTCTATCACGAAGACAAGTGAGGAGTTATATGTTTCTCAACCTGCAGTTTCTCTTGCGATTAAAGCACTAGAGAAAGAATTAGGGGTTCCTCTTTTTATTCGAAACAATAATAAACTCTATCTCACCGAAGGGGGCAAGCATTTGGTTGAACTTGCTAAACCCATCTTAGAGAAATTTGAATCTATCCCTCAGGATATGGCGGATTATATCGCTACCCATTCCTCTATCCGTGTGGGTATTCCACCCGTCATTGGTGCTTTTATGTTCCCAGCTGTCTTTGATTCTTTCTCTCACCAATATCCTTCTATCCAATTGGATTTGAAAGAATTGAATTCTCAAGATAATCAAAAGGCAGCAGTCTTAGAAGAGATCGATGTCTGTCTTACCATCATTTATAAAAATAAAGTGAATGCGGGATTAGATTATCTCAAGATTGGAGAAACGGAATTATTCTTCTGTGTGAGAAAAGATCACCCCTTCGCCAATAAAAAGGCCGTCTCCATCAAAGAGATTGGAAACACACCGATTCTTTTGTTACAACCAGGTTCTCTCCAATATCAAATCGTCATGGATTTCTATCAGCAAAACAATCTCACTCCTAACATCAAGCTTTGCACAAACCAGCTCACCACCATTCAACAGATGATGCAATACGGAAATGTAGGTGCCTTCCTATTCAGTAACATCGTTTCATCCTTAGATAACATCGTCTCGATTCCTTTCTCCGTTCCGGTTCGCTTTGATGTCATCATGGCCTGGAAAAAGAGCAAGGAAAGCAATGAGATGATGAAAAAATTCATCTCTTTCATACAAAAAGCATTTCCAAAAAAACATTAGAAAAGAGCCAGCAAACTGGCTCTTATTTCGTTTTGGTAAAATCGGATAAAGTGATGACACCCACGAGTGGATCTTCTCTGTTTCCGTTCTTGGTAACCAGTAGCATCACCAAGTCTTTCTCGTGTTCTCTCTTATGAAGGTAAGAATAGACACTTTTGACTTTTGCGTTAGGTGCCACATATAAGAAGGCATCATTTTTATGCTGGCTTGTAGGTGTAAATTCTTGGAAATCTAAGATGGTAAGCTCACTCTTTTCGGGAAGTTTGTGATAGGAGCTAAGATAATCGAATATCGTGCTTCTTGAGAATACACCTAGGACTTTATTATTGTGATCTAAGATAGGAAGATGAGACAAAGAGTGTTCTTCCATCTTTTTCATCGCACTATGTAGTGTTTCCTCTTTTCTTAAGGAAATGATGGTGTGAGACATGATGTCTGAACAAGTCAAAGGTTGTTTGATCTCTTTGACGATGTTTTGGAATTTCTTTAAGAATTCATCGCTAGGGTAAGCGATGTTATTCTCGTGAGAGAGCATGTTTCGTAGCTCACTTGCAGAGCGCAAGAAATCATAGATTTCGTAATCCGAAATGACAGGATCAAGTTTTTGATAATAAACTTGATTGAGAGCTTTCGAGAAGGTGACGTGTTCTTCCTCTCTTGCTTTGACAAGAGTTTTTAACTCACTCTCTAAGGCTTTAAATGCCGATAGAAAAGCGTCTTGCTTTTCTTGTTCTGTCATTATTCTTCGTCCTTTGCTGCGTTGATGATCGCATCGACGGTCGCGTTGATATAATCGATATGAAGATCTTCGATATTTCCTGCATCCATGGCTTGAGCGATCTTTTCATCGAAAGGAACTTCATCAAAGACAGGGATTCCGTGGATTCTTCCAATTTCAGGATCACCTTTTCCATAGATATCGATTCTCTTTCCACAATCTGGGCATTTCACATAGGCCATGTTTTCCACAAGAGACACAAGAGGAATAGAGAGCATCTCTGCCATTCTAGCACTCTTTTCGACAATCAAAGAAACCAATCCTTGAGGAGAGGTGACTAAGACAGCGCTAGAGAGAGCAAATTTTTGGAAGACCGTCAAAGAGACATCTCCAGTTCCAGGAGCCATATCAACAAGAAGGAAATCCACATCCCATTTGACATCGGTATAGAACTGTTCAATCAAAGTGGAGATCATGGCACCTCTCCAAACGATAGGATCGTTAGGATTATCTAATAATAAGTTAGAAGAGATGATCTGGATGCCACCTTTGCTCTTGATCGGATCGATCATTCCATCGGGATAGGAATAAGTAGGGCCTTTCACATCAAAAACAAAGGGAATAGAAGGGCCGGTGATATCGGCATCTAAGATACCCACTTTATAGCCTCTTCTAGCCAATTCTACGGCGATATAAGATGTGGTGAAGGATTTACCTACGCCACCTTTACCAGAAAGGACAGCGACGGCGTGTTTGACTCTTGCGCCGTTTCCTAAGGTCGCCTTAGGAATCTTAGGAGCCTTATCGGTGTTTGCTTGATTTTGATTACTCATTTTATTTACCTCGTACAACTTTCCTATTATAAAACAATCAATCTTTTTTACCTAAGAGTTTCATCGCCAAAGAGAAATAAACGTGATCTAAATGGCTTGCACCAAGTTGTGTGCCCCCATAATATCTCACGATATAGACGCCTTGGTTACGAATGTCATCTCTTTCGAAAAAAGTTTTGGCTTTTTTCATGGAAGAGATAGGTTCTCTATCTTCGCTAGCTTCAGAGACCATGGCTCCGAATTTGTTCTCGTAGCGTAACACGCGCAAGATGTGTCTTGCTTTACTATGTTCTTCTTTAAGACTCGCTAAAATCGCTTTTGCATCCTCTTCATTTTCAATCTGATAGAGGAAGGCATAAAATTTGGAACGCTTCTCTTCGTAAAATAGTTGATTTAACAATTTCATATGTGGAAAATTTCTATACTAAATTATATTCCTTTGGGATATAATTATCTACACAAGGAGGAAAATCCTATGCCGAAGTTTAGATTAGTCGTCGATTCTAGTTGTGATTTACCGCGCGAATTTTATGAAAAATATAATATCGGTGTCACCGATCTTATCGTCAACTTCAATGAGAGACAATATGTCGACCGCAAGGAGATCACACCAGAAGAGATTTTAAAGAAATATGAAGAGAGCAAAGTCTTCCCTAAGACTTCCGCTTTGAATATCCCTGAGATAGAAAGCATGATTCAACAAGAACTCAAGGAATATGATCACATCTTCTATATGCCAATCTCTTCTTTTATCTCTTCTATCAATAACAACGCGCATTTAGCCGTCCAGGATTTAGGAGTGGAAGATAAGGTCACAATCTTAGATTCTTATTCTCTCTCTTCCGGTATCGCCTTAGAGGCTATCGGTATCTGTGAAGATTTCAAGAAGAATCTCTCTGTAGAACAGATTGTCAAAAACCATGAAGCTCGTTTAAAGAATGTCTCTATGTCCTTTTGTATCCAATCCATGGAATTCCTTCATAAGGGCGGAAGATGTTCTGGTCTTACCTATTTATTAGGTAACAAATTCCACATTCATCCTATCATCCGTTTAGATGAAGGTAAGATGGGTGTTCACGCTCTTGTCAGAGGTAAAGATTTAGGTAAATCTTTACAGAAGATGATTGAAGAATTCAAAGCCGAATTTGAAAAGGACAATATCGATTTCTCCTATCCGATCATGATTCCTCATGTCTTAGGTGATTACGGTGTGACCAAAATCGAGAAAGAATTACAGGAATTGGTGGGTCAAACCATCCTCTTCCCTGTGGATGCTTCCGGTATCATCACTTGCCATTGCGGTAAAGATACTGTCGGTCTTGCTTACATGTTAAAGAGTCCTTTAAACAAATAAAACGATAAAAAACAACTTATCTCAATTTTCGTGATTCGAAACATTGTTTCCATCACAATAATCTAAATGATTCAATCCGTCATGTCCAAATCATTACACATAGTCGTTCCGAGTCTTTCCTGTAACAATCCATAAGGAGGTAAACTATGTATTGCAGCTACTGCGGAAAAGAAATTGTCGATTCAGATAAGTATTGTCGTCACTGTGGAGGCTTTCTAGAAGGGGAGAAAACTACACCCATTAAGATAGAGGATCCTAAACCTCTTCCTAACCCTCCCAAAGTAAAGCCTCAACCAAAAAGAGAAAGAGTCGCTTATGTCTTCTCTAATCTTGCCAGAGTCTTCTCTTTCCTTTCTTTAGTCGGATTCGTATTTGTTGGAGCTGCCTTTGCTATCGTTTCTTTGATCTTGAATCGTAACAAAGAGCTTCAGACGAGAAATATCATCTCTTTAGTTCTCTCTATCGTCCTCTCCTTTGGCGTCATCGTTTTATATATATTCTTGTTTGCTTATCTCATCTCTCAGTTGATTGTTGTGATTTAAAAAGCAAAATAAATCGGTAACAACTTACTAACAATTTCTTGCAGTGGTTGTTACCGTTTTTTTATTCGATATCAGGAGCAATCTCTTGAATCACTTCTTCAAAGGAGGAAGTATTTAAATTCAATGTCGTCATCGCCCCAATATTAGGATAGGTGTTATCGGATGTCTTATGAACAGGGAGTTGAAGGATGACAGATTGCGCAAGGAGTGCGATCTTACTATTTCCGTTAGCAGAATAAGCGACATGATTTAAATAGTAATCGAATCTAGCGATATCTTTTGCTTCGGTATAGACTTGATTCTTGGTTCCGTAATAGGGAAGCAGAGGTAAGAGTTGGTCTTTGAGGTAATAGGCATTGAAAGTCATCATATCGATTGTTGGTGTGGTGTTAGCAAAGAGAACAATACCATCGATAGCTCTTCCTTCGACATCGTTGATCAAGAAGTAATCTTGAGCTTTGAAGTCAAGAGTATTGACCCCAGGGAAGTGAGGAGCGATGGTGGGGTTATGGAAGAGAACATCTAAGATACCAGAGAGAAGTTCCGAAGCGAAGTCACTTCGATAATAGATATTGTTTTCCACTTTGGATCCACAGCCAAGAAGTGTAGCAAAGCTAAGATGGATATCTAAGATAGAGGTGGCGTTTTGAATGTCATCGGTGTTTTCTAGCAAGGTGTATAAGACTTTCTCGACCATGTCTAAATCTTGATAGGCTTTCTCTTGGTCTAATTCTCCATTACCATCGAGTAATTTCGGGTTAGAGAAGAAGATTCTCTCTAAGGTATAAGCGTGTTTATCTTCGCCATATGGAGCATCTACTGTCTCGCTTAATAAGCTTTTTGCGACTTCTTGAGAGGAGTTATTTAACATCAAGTTATAGAAGATATAGGAGCGGTTATACTTAAAGGTCTTCATCTTTCCGAGGTAGTATAAGAAGCGGAGATGGAAGCCATCTAAAGAGAGAGTGCTTAAGGAGTCTTTGTTTTGGAAGAATTCTTTTAAGCCATCATCGCCTAAAGCCAATTCCACCATATTCTCTAATTCGTTGTCCCAATAGAGAATGTCATCTAAGCTAGTGGTGAGATGTACTTTGGTTTCTATCGGATAAGAGATTTCTCCCGTCTCTGGAATGACTAACAAGGAATCGATATCGATATCTTTTAAGGCTCTTTCCATCATAGAGATAGGAAGTCTGTGGAAGAGGGTGGAGCGGTTCATGTCTTTTAAAAGAAGAATCAGGCCATCTTTGCTCATGGTGGAGAAATCAAAGGAAGTGGCATCCATGCCTTGGATATCACACAAGATAGATTTGAAGTGAGAGATTTCTTCATCCATCTCTAGGATGCTGTTTAATAAGCCGCGTAGAGCACCATCTTGGTATTCTTCCTCTTCTTCTAAGGTGATCATAGAAGAGATATTCAAAGTGGAAATGGTGGAATAGAAGAGCTCTTGTAAGGGAGTTAAGAGTGCACCTTCTTTCTTGGTATTCATCAAGATAGAAGCACCCATCTTATCTAATAAGGTATTGAATTCATCTAAGAGAGTTCCTTCTCCACTCGGTATGGTGTTGAGAGAATAGAGATGACTCATCATGTATTCTAATTTGCTGACATCTTCTACCTTTTCATTGGTGAGAGAATAAAGATAATCGATCAAACTCAATTCCGATGTGATCTCTTCTTTGGTCATGGTGGTGAGAAGATGGAAATCTATGGCAGTCATGACTTTGGAATAATTCTCACCTAAATTGATGAGTTGACTGGTATTGACTAAGATTTGAGAGAAGAGATGAACCAAAAGATAAGAGTCCATATGAGTGGCAACTTCACTGATGAATCCCGTAGGAAGCTTACCGTCTTTCATATTCTCAAAATCAAAGCCTTGAGCGATATGAATCAATTCGATCAAATCCGCAATCTCACCTTTGGTGGTGACAGAGAAGTCTTTTCCATCGATTTGAATGGTCGCTTCTTCTTCACTCCAGGATTTATCGCTGTTGGTGAGATTGAAGGCGTAGATATCCGGATGAGAGATAGAGAAGAGAGAGAAGAAGTTTTGACGGTTCAACAATTGATAGATTTGATATCCGAAGGGATCTTCATAATCGGAAGAGACTTGAACGAAGTTACATTTGTTCAAGTTGGTAAGAAGGGCGTTTAATCTGTCGGGGTCGATAGATTGGAAATCCAGGGATCCTAAATCTAATGTGAGAATCAAATCAAAGATTTCTCCGATGTGATCGACATCTTCAAGCCACATGGAATTTCTCATGCGATTTAAGGAGATGTGGATACCTAATTGTTCCATATAATCGTTTAAGGAGGAATCGATGATGGAGAGAATGGAAGGAGAGAGAATCTTAGATTGTAATCCGGTTCTCAATAAAGAAGAGATTTCTTTGCTATCGCCAAGGGTAGCTAAATCATGTTCAGGATCGACTAAGAAGGCGGCGTTATCTTTGGCGTATTGAAGCACAGAGATGATGAGAGAAATCTCACCTTTTTCATTGTTTTCATCTCTCCATTTCACATCTTGTAATTCTTCTAACGTAGGAGATTTAATTCCCATAGAGACAAAGGGTTCGACAGAGAAGAGATTGGACAAGAGAGTGTAGATGTTCATATTCTTTTGTTCACTAGAGGAGATACCCATTCTCACATCGCTGTTGAAGAAGTTAGAGGTAGTGATGATGGTTAACAATTCTTGGATGAAATCTAAATCAAATTCCATCAATTTATCTTTAGCGGATTTCTCACTGTTTCTAAAGAGATCCATGGTCTCTTTCACTTTGGGCATCAATGTTAAGATCTCTTTGAAATTGGAGATGAAATCATCGCTCTCATAATCGAAATTATAGGGAGTGAGACCGAAAAGATAATTGGAGAAATCAAAAGTGTTAGAGAAGAGGAAGGATTTTAAGACGGAAGGATAAATTCTCTTAAAGACCACACTCTTTTCGACGGTGGCTAATAATTCTCCCAATTGATTGGCACTCTCTTCATCGAAGATATCAAAGGTGGTGACGTCCTCTAAATTGATCTTAGAATCCTCGCTGAAGACCATGCCAGCGATCTCTAAGATATTTCGAATCTCTCTCTTGTAATCAAAGATGGTGAAGTTTTCAAAAGCTTCCGCGATATTGGCTTCTTTGACATAGGATTCAATGGAAGGGATAGAGCCTAAGGTGGATTCTAAGGTATCGGCGATAGATAAGGTGGAGAAGAGTTGGGTATCGACTAGTCCGAGTCGATTCTCATCGCCACAAAGAAGGACAGAAATTTCATTTCTCTTGATATCATCGGAGAGTGCGTGGAAGGTGACATCCGTGATTTCATTGGATTCTAAGATAGAGGCGGAGATATCTAATTCTAGTGTCTTAAAGAAGTGAAGGATGACATCACCGATGATGGATAAATCTTTGCTCCAGTCGATAGAGGAATAGGCGTTAGGATCGGTGGAGAATAAAGAGACACCAAAGTTTTCAAAATATTTTCCTAAGGAAGAGAAGAGAGTGGGTAAATTGCGCTTGACAATTTCCATGGTACCTAAGTTCTCTAAAGCAGAGATGATCTCTTCAATATCTTCTTCACTCATGGTGGAAGTAGGGATCTTAAAGGATTCCATATCCATGCCACTTTCTACAAAGTGTCCAAAGAAGGAAGCGTAGACTTTCTTATAAATACCATTGATGATGGTTAATTCACTCTTCCAGTCGACATCTTCAAAGCTTAATGCGTTTAAGTCAATGGCGGCATTGGTGTCTAACGTATTTAAAGCAACATCGACTAAGGTAGGAAATAGAGCCATCAAAAGATCATTTTCAATCAAAGATGAGATGAGGGTATCCATGGTGGAGACAGAGAGAAGTTGAGCAAGATTGATGGTGAGAGCATCCACACCTTGATCATAGGTGATGATTCTTTCGTTGATGAGAGGTTTAGCGACATCTAAAGTGGAATTGGCAAGCGTATTGAAGGAGAGAGAGGTGTTATTTAAGGTGATGGTGCTCACTTTTTCCATGATGACCATATCTAAGCCAAATAGTCCTTGTAATTGATAAATGGTGCTATTTTCGACTTTATCCATATAGGCTTTGATGAGACTTTGTTTGTCTTCTGGAATATCCATAGAGACCATGGCTTCTTCTACAGAGCTTCTATTGCTTAAAGCAGTTCTTGCTAAAGAGGTGATAGGGGTTAAAAGAATTAAGACAAAGAGGAATTCTTGAACGGCACCGATGATTCCACCAGGAATTCGAAGCAAGGGAAGCTTTCTTCTTGCTTCTTGTGCGGGTTTTCCTTCTTCATTTAATAAGCCTGATGTGGCGTCATAATTCTCTTTGTTTTCTTTCTTGGCTTTACGATCTTTTTTGGTTTCCACAGGTAAGAACCAACGGAATATCGCGTGATAAAAGATGGTGGTTAAAAGTGAGCTTAACAACTGTAACAATACCATCAAGATAAAGAAGACCACATAGGTAGCTAAAGAGGATGCGATAGCGACAGCGGTCTCATATAAAGAAAGACCATTGATAGGAGAAACCACTCCCGAAGAAGTCAATTGATCTGCCATCCAATATAAAAGAGTAACAGGTTCACTCGATTGAATGATCGGAGAGATATCAAAGTTTCCGATGAAGGTGGCAATAGATGGACATAAGAAAATGGCAACCAAAATGAAGACGACTTTGATCAATGTCTTTACTGTGGTTTTATAAACTCCTTTGATAAAACCGATTAAGCCAGCAAGAAGCGTCAAAGCGATCATAGCGACGAAAACGATGAGAAGAATCGAATTCAATGTCTCAGGGCTTAGGGTCATAAATTTTCCTAATATTATTTTAAATTATTAAATGTAATTATGCTATTATAATTAAAAGATTTTGTGGAGGTGTGTTATGGAAGTCTATGATCATCCAAATCCTGAAGAGGGTCCTCAACAGGAAGAACCCCAGCAAGAAAAAAGAGAAATCAAAATAAACAGTGAGGGCGAATATGTCCCTAAGATGAAGCCATCTTATGCGAGAAATTTAAAGTTTGAATCTTCTTATATCAACGCTAATTTTTCTTTTTGGAACAAATTCATTTTCTTTTTAATCGGTTTTGTCGGATTAGAACTTCTCGCCTTCATCTGCCAGCTGATCTTCTTGCAGATTCCCGCTTTCACCGTGGGTAATGGTTTTAGCGCATTTGGCGCTTCTTTACTCAATCTGCTTGTCTATATCATCATTTTTGCGGTGATGCTCGTCTTGCTGCTGACAAACAAGAAAAAACCTTTCTTTTATATCTTGCAAGAATTCAAGCTAGGCTCAACCTTTGGTTACATGTTTATGGCCTTAGGTATCATAACAGCATTCAATTATCTCTTTTCTATCATTTATAGAGGTATTCCGATTTATGGTTCTAATGCTAATCAAGAAGGAATTGAAACTCTCACCTTCTCCTTCCCGATCATGATGGTAATCACAACCGTGTTCTTAGCGCCGTTTACAGAAGAGCTCACCTACCGTATCGGTTTATTAGATACTATCGGTCACAAATCCCGTTGGCTTGGTATTGTCATCTCTGCTATCATCTTCGGTTTAGTTCACTTTGATTATTCTCCGATCATCTTGATTATTAGAACCATCCAAAATAGTGGAGATATCACTATTCCTTTAAATCTTCTCTATATCGAATTACTCAATCTTCCTATCTATATTTCTATGGGTGGTGTCTTGGGTTTCTTCTATGCAAAAACAGGTAGAATCACCGTTTCTTGGGGTGCTCACACTTTGAATAACTTGATTGCTTTCATCTCTGCTTTACTCTATCCATTCGTGGAACAACTCTTAGAAAAGATTGGATTTTAAAACCATATTATGGAACAAGAAAAGCAACCTTTTGGATTCTCTTCCCTCATTTTAAAAATCATCGCTTGTGTCTTGATGACACTGGACCATGTCGCTTTGTTATTCCTTCCTTCCCCTGCGGTTTTGAGTGTTGGTCCTTATTACATTCTTCGCGCTATTGGTAAGATTGCTTTTCCTATCTTTGCCTTTTTAGCGGTAGAAGGTGTGTATCATACTAAAAATATCAAAGGATATTTACTTCGTCTTCTTATCGGGGCCCTCTTGATTGATTTATTCGGTTATATCATCTCCTTCTCTACCGGTATCTCTATTGCAAGCAACCCCATCATTGGTAATGCCTTTATGGATTTATTCTTAGGGGTATTATTGGTGTATTTGTTAAAGAGAAAAGACTGGTATTCTCTCTTTGCTATCCTTCCTTTCTTATATGCTCTATTCTCGGAAGTGGAGATTCATGAATATTATGGAACTCTTTTTAAAGCGGACTGGGGTTTCTTCTCTATCTGTCTATTTGCTCTTTTCTTCTTAGCCAGAGAACTTGGGGATTATTATTTAAAGAAGAAAGCTTTGAGAGAAGGATTAGAAGAAAACACTTATTTGTTATTGGATTCAAATAAATATCACAAGATCTTATCTGTCTTTGCTTTAGTCACCATTGAGCTTGTCTTCTATCTCATCTTTAGATTAGATAACACTTCTTTCTTGCTTCCGAATCAATTTGTTCCGTTAGGAACATATTCGACTCTCGCTTTACTCTTCATCCTTCTTTATAACGGTAAAAGAGGGTTTTCTTCGAAGTTCTTACAATTCTCTTTCTACGCTTATTATCCTCTTCATGTCTTCATTTTAGGTATCATTTCTTTATTTGTCGGAACCTTAGCTAGTGTCTTATAAATCAAGGAATTTATTTGTAAGCATATTGATTGCAAATATTTTTTCTTTCCTTTATCATTAACTCAAATCATAGGAGGACTTAAATATGATTACTGTATTAAATGATATCAACGATTTTACCAAGATCGTTACTGCTAACCACAATGTCTTAGTCGATTTCAATGCCACTTGGTGTGGTCCCTGCCGCATCATGGGTAGAATCATCGAAGAGATCAAGGATGACTATTCCGATATTGTCTTCTTAAAGGTCGATACCGATGACTTCGGTGAGATCGCACAACAGTTTGGTGTTATGTCTATCCCTACCATGATTGCTTTCCAAGATGGAAAGAGAAAATACTTCACGGTGGATGGAGAACAGCAAGAAGTCTTGATCGGTTCTACCACTCAAGATAATTTCGAAGATGTTTTAAATAACACTTTCCGTAAATAAGTAGGTTTCATCGTCATTCTGAGCGCGTTTTTTCCAAGAAAATGCGCTCTTTATTATTGATTAATGATTGACATTGATTTAAAATTTATTCTATAGGATAAAGGAGATATTTAAAAATGGCTGAAGAATTAACAAAAGAAGAAAAGAAAGCTCTAAAAAGAAAAGCCAAGAGAGAAAACAAAGGTGGTCTCGTAAAGGAATTCAAAGCATTCATCACTCGTGGTAATGTTCTTGACATGTCTGTTGGTGTCATCATGGGTGGCGCCTTCAACGCGATTGTCACTGCTTTGACCAACATCTTATTAGCAATCGCTACATGGGCTGTCCCTGGTGGTATCAAAGGTTTGGTCACTGTCTTACCCGCTGTCAATGATGCTCAGAAGGGTTTAGATGGTATCGGACAATTCTTTGACATCAAAGACTTACAGAAGATGACCTTCCAATTCGCCGAAAACAACAACGCTGTTGTTGGCACTGCAAATCCTGATGGTACCTTCACTGTCACCGATACTGCTGGTTATGCTGCTATGCAATCTGGACTTCTTGGTAAGTACACCTTACACGGAACTACCTACACTTACAACATGTCCGCTGTCATCGACTGGGGAACTTTCATCAATGCAATCATTTCCTTCCTCATCATCGCTTTAACTCTCTTCATCATCATCAAGACTGTCTCTTCCATCAAAGCCGCTAACGAAGCTTTCAAAGCTCAAGCCGAAGCAAAATTAAAAGCTATGAAGGCTGCTGAAGAAGCTCCAGTGGAAGAAGCCGCTGCAGAAGAAACTCCTGCTGAATAATTCTTTGCGTATCGTAAATAAAGGTTCCTTCGGGAACCTTTTTCTTTGGCATTTAATCTAAGAAATAAGAAACAAATGTTACCAACAAGTTTAATAACTTTTTTATAACAAATGTTACCAACAAGTTTTTAAAAATTTAATTTCTATTATTAACTTCACGTCTGCCCAAATGAGCACACTCATTAAGACGTTTTTTACAAAAAACTATCTCGATTAATCTCTAGGTAGTTTTTTTACTTTTTTAGTCAAAATTAATGCGCCTTTGATTTAATCACTGACGGATGAATTTTTATACAATATTATAACTATTAATTCCAAAACAAATTACTACATCATAAACAAAATGTCATATAAACAGGAATACAAATAATACCATCTTCTCTAATTGATAAATTCTTTGGATGAATAATATAAGCTTTATCAATTCTATTGCTGAATTTCTCAATAAACTTTTTCATTGATTCTGCTTTATATGATTTAGAGGATTTGACTTCTAAGGGTATTAGCTTTTGAGAAACTTTACTTCCAGTTGTTAATAAAAAATCTATTTCTATATCGTTTCTATGTTTCTCTTCATTATATCTTGTATAAAAATATAATTTATGGCCGTTTGAAACAAGCATTTGGGCAACTATGTTTTCAAAAAACATTCCTTGATTAATGGATAATTTATCCGACATTAATTCTTTATGATAATTTGTTTGTTCTTCATTATTCTCATCAAATGTGTGCGTTAAAAGTAATCCAGTATCGGCCATATAGCACTTTACAAAATTTCTTTTTTCATTCAATGACAAGCCTAAATTGGGATCGGTACATAAGAAGCATTCATTACAAATCATAGAATCACTTAACCAAAAGAAAGTTTCTTCATAATCAATTGAGGTACTATCCGTCGAAACCGAATTAATTCTTACTCTTTTTTCATGTTGAGATAAAAAAGAAGGAATTTGGTCAAAGATGGATAAAACTTTCGATTGATAAGCTCTATCTATCTTATGTATATCATCTCGATATGTTTTTAATATATCGCGTTTTTCCCTTTCGCATTGAGCAAATTGCTTGCTATTTAACAAAAATTCATCCACTGCTTTTGGCATTCCTCCTACAAGCATATATTGTTTAAATAGGAACATCGCTTTCTTGTGAATGGAATCGAATAATGGAACTTTTTTTTCGAAGCAATCCTTAATGTACCCAATTAGCATTTCTTCACCTAAAGCCCAAGCAAATTCTTCAAAATCCATTGGAAACATTTTTATACTTTGTTCTTCTGAAGGAATAAGAATATCTCTAACATTTTCTTTTATAGATATTAAGGAACCTGTTTCAATAAAATCATACCTTCCATCTTTCACAAGATGCTTAATTGCTTCTCTGGCTCTGGGGAATTTTTGAACTTCATCAAATATGATTAATGATTCCCTTGGATATAATGGAGTATCAAACTCTAGTGACAAGACCATAAACAATGAATCTAAACTATTAAGATGATTATTAAATGCTTCTTTCACAGAATTTGTGGTTTTAGAAAAATCAATAAGAATATAACTTTTATAATTTTTCTTTGCGAACTCTTCTACGACTGTTGATTTACCAATTCTTCGCGCTCCTTCAATCAACATCGCCCTTGACCCTTTGGTCTCATTTTTCCACTTTAGTAATTTATCATATATTTTTCTCTTAAACATATCCAAACTCCTTTTACGCAATCATATTATACTCAAAATATCAAAAAAGCGCAAACAATATAATGATAAAATATTCAAAAAGCGCAATTAAAATTTGTAGTTTAATACTTTGTTAGAGTTCTACAGATTGTAAATAGATGAGTTCAAGCAATCTATGGTTCTTACCTTAAGAAAACAAATACGAGCCATGCTTTTTCACAATATTTCGGTTATCTCCATAAAGTTATTAATATTTGCAAATTTACCCTCGCTATCGTTACTGCCATAATGTATCCTTTTTATGAGATAAGAAGGATCATTTCAACTATTAAGGTTCATGGAAAGTTCCCTTTTTCTTTTGCATTTACTTTCTTAATCATATACAATCATAGCAAGGTTAAATTACATATCTATCTTTATGGAAAGTATCACTTGCGCCTATTGTGGTGAATCGAACAAAATCACCGATAAATTCTGTCGCTCTTGTGGAGGTCCTCTTCACGAAAAGGTCGCAGTAAGAGAAGAACAGAGCTCTTACGATGAAGTCAAAGATCAGACTTCTTCTTTTGAATCTAACCAAAGTGAAAAGAATGAAGAAGGAAATGTCGTTATCGATGCGAAATACAAAGAGAAGAAAGAAAAGAAAAAAAGTCATTTAAGCTATAAAGCTTACTTTATTATTTCCATTCTCACTTACACTCTCTTCTTACTGATTCTTATTGATTTTATTCATCCCTTTTTCTCTATATATTCTATAGAATTCGCTCCAGGAGTCGTTATACCATTCACGGTATTTGCTTACGTTCTCTTAATGATTCTTTCTGCTATTTCCTTAGGTCGATTAAATCATGCAATCTCTAATGAATTAACCGCAATCTTCGTTTATTCTTTGATCCATCTATTGACGTTTGGTTTAGAGTTTGCAGTAAGCTATATGCTTAGTACGGGAGATTTACCAGAATTCTTACCCACCGCACTTGGTTATGTAGACCTTGCTCTTACCATCGGTCTAGCTGTCTTCTTAACGATCAACTTCTTGATGTCCTTAATCAGAGGTAGCGGATCTCTATTGGGATTACCTCTACAAGGTGCCTTAACTCTTCTTTCTTTCATTCCTGCTACGTTATCTATCTCTTCCTTATCTACTGACTTTAACACGATCATGAATATCTATAATATCCTTCATCCGATGCAGATTGTCTTCGTATGGATTCTGATCGTCGATATCGGTGCCATCTTATTCTTCTTACTGTTCTCTTTAATCTTTAATAAAGCGATTTTCTTCATCCGTCCTATAAGATTAAGATATTTACGTCAAAATAAGAAAGAAGAATAACAAGTTTCTTATTCCATTATAGGTTGTTAGATAAAACATGGCATTTATCAATAGATATTTCGTTTGAAATATCTTTTTTTATATTGAAAAACTGGTATAAGAAGCAAAAAAATTAGAAATATATATAATAGAACTATATTTATTTATAAGTAAAAATGTTATACAATATTACCGAGATAAAAAAAGGAGATTCAATTATGTCTAAATTCTGTTCCACCTGCGGTTGTGAAGTTGCTGATGATGAGACCATTTGCCCAATTTGTAATAGTCCTTTCCCAGCGGTAACCCCTGCTGCTCAACCTGTTGAAACCAAGAAAGTTGATCCGGTTCAATCCTTCGTTCCGGACCAAGATAGAGTTCAGCCTCAACAGCCTCAACAAGTTCAACAGCCTCAACAAGCACCTGTTCAACAAGCACCCACTCAACAGCCTCAACAGCCTCAACAAGCTCAACAGCCTCAACAAGCTCCTGGTCAGCAAGCACCCGCTCAGCAAGCACCTCAAGCTGTTCCAAATGGACCTTTGGTCATGTCTATCATTGGTCTTATCTTCCCTATCCTTGTCTTCTCTCTCATCGGCTTCATCGGCGGTTTGAAAATTAAAGCGCGTTCTGGTAAAAAGATTGCAGCCATCATCATTGGTGCGCTCGGTTTATTTGAAACCTTAATCGTCATCATTGAAATCTTCGTCATGAGTGGTGTGATTTCAAAATTAGGATAAAAGAAAGCGGAGCTTCACTGCTCCGCTTTTTTAATGCGTTAACTCGCTCAGAGGTCTCAATCTTTCCACTGTGTGCATATCAATGATTTGAGAGAGGTAAAATATGATGAGATTGGCAAAAGTTTCGTCGTTTTCACTTCCTACATTGCTTCCGTGGACTTGAAGGAAGCATGTGTCATTCTCTCGTTTAGAGAGATAGGCGCTAAACCATGGACTCTTGGAATTGAACTCGTTGATGAGACGATACACTTCTAAACTCTCTTCTATCTGATCAAAGACAAAGAAGATATGAAAAGTTCCTTCATCATAAATGGCAATATCAATGGTGATATCATCTTTGTATTCTTCAAAGCGAGTATTGGTGACAATTTCGATGTGGTTTTCCTCGTCTGCTTTGACCTCAAACTTTAAGGATTGTAACGTATCTTTGATTCGAGAATAAACTCTCTCTAACATTTCATTCATGGGCGTTTCTCCTATGCATTTATAAAATTAGATGGGATGAATTTCCCATCTAATCTTTTTTTATTTCTTATGTTTTTCAAAGTAGAGATTGACATCTTGAGAGATAGCATCAGCTTCAGAGAATTCGGCGTCATATTTTGCTTTCTCCTCATAGAGATGGTCGATGATCTCTTTGTATTCGATGCGGTCTCTCTCCGCTTTCTCAACGATGCCTTTCTTCTTCTTGATGTTGGCAAGGAGTGCAAAGACTGCCATGAGAGCAGATAAACCAGAACCAGCAAAGGAAGCGATAGCCCCAGGTAAAACATCTTTGGTGAGGGCGAATACACCTAAGGCAATCAAGCCAGCAAATAAGACGATACCGATATAGAAGAGAGGTTTGATCGCTTTCTTTAACAGATATGCTTTCTTATTATCGATGAAGGTATCTACCGCTCTCTTATCTGCTTCTTTATCTTTGAATTCGGTCTGAGTTGCAAAATCATCGATATCGATAGGGAAAGTCTTCGGTAAGAGGTTATGATAACGATAATAATACTGGATATAAGCTTTCTTGGTGTTATCGATCAAGAGGCAGAAGATATTCCATCTAGTCAAAGAGTTGATATCCGGATCAGGATTATAGAAGAACCAGTTCATCATCTCATAAGGGAGATTCAAGACAGAAGCGTCGTGTTTCTTCTTTTCATCTGCTTTATGGATGGCGTATTGATGGAATTCTTCTTTGGTGATGTTCTTCAATTCTTTCTTCAATTCCGGAAGAGCGGAGACGATATCTTCTAAATCTTTGATTTGACGGATGATAGCTTCTTCCCCTTTAGAAGGAGTTTCAAAGAGTCTATCAAAGGATTTATTCAAGATGGGGTTATTCTCTCTTAGATGGACATGGCTGATGTCCTCTAAATAATCTAAGATCGCTTGGTTATTCTTAGCAGAAGAGAGCGCGTTAGCCATATTTTGATAGACATTGACAAAGCGAGTGAAGTAAGGATATTGAAGGGTTTCCGGAACATCTAATCTCTGGAAATAAGTCAAAATAAAGTTTCTGAATTGAGCATCTTGTTGCTCGGAAGAACATTCTTTATATTTCTCTAACAAGTGAGAATAAACGACTTTGGGGAATTCGTATTCCTTACCTTCATGAGATTCAATCTCATCCACCTTGAAAGGAATGATAGAGATCAACATCAAATAGGTGTAGGAATCTTTTCCTAGTGCTTCCATATCAGAGAGGCAGTTAAACCACTTTAAAGCGACATCAAAGCGGCGCATACGAAGATGGAATAGAGTCATGAAGGTGATGGTGGAGCGCTCATCTAATCTCAAAGCGCCATCTAAAGCTGCTTGACAGGTTACACGGTCATCGTTTCTCCAAGCCATGATGGCAAGAAGGGCGAAGGTCAACCAATAATCAGGAGCTTGTAAATGTTGCTTTTCAATGGATTGATAAATGAGTTCATCGCTGACCATCTCTAAATCGAGATTGTCAACAAAGGCACGAGCAATCTTTCTAACTCTAGCTTGGTTATAGAACTCAAAATAGAGTTTGTTGCTTAAATCACGGATGCGTTTTGCCGCGGTTTGAACCTCTTCAAAGATGAGTAACAATTCTCTGATCTGCGCTTTGGTCTGGATGACTTGTTTAAACGTGTTATCTGAGTATTCTAAATCGTTAGAATCTTTGAGCATCGTCGCATTGATATTGTTGGCAGTAGCATTCAATCTAGAAATATCGTTGCTCGCTTCATCGCGGATTGCATCTAAGCGACCTTCATATTCTCTGATCTTGCGTTCTACTTCATCAATTTTTCGGTTGAGTTCACCGATGTATCGTCTTAGTTCATTATTATCATAGGCCATAGGATTACCCTCCTTTGCTTACTTGGAAGCAGCTGTGGCTCTTTCTTTGCCCCAGTCGCGATATTTTTTCACCATCTCTGGATTGGTCTTGGAGTAAGAGATGGTGTCTTGGAAAGCTTTCTTTAATACGGGATAGGAGAATTCTTTCGTGTTTTGGATGAGCATCCTTTCGGATACTCCTTGTATGGTCTGCTCGATATCGGCATAAGAGAATCCTTCCGATAAAGAGATAATCTCTTTCATCTGTTCTTGCTCTAAGGAGCAGTGGAAGCAAGAGTAGATGTATTTTTCTACACAGCTTTCTCTTTCCTGTTCGTTAGGCAAGTCGATGAAGAAGATTTCGGAGAATCTTCCTTTTCTAAACAGCTCGGAAGGTAGCATGGTGACGTCATTTGCTGTCGCAACTAGGAAGGTTCTAGATGAGGATTCTTGTAACCAGAATAAGAATTGTCCGATGATTCTTCTTCCGGTATCATTGGATTCATTGTTGGTGGAGAGTGCTTTCTCAATCTCATCGATCCAGATGACACAGGGTGCCATATTCTCGATGAAGGTGAGAGCTTCAGCCATCTTTCTCTCGCTTTCTCCCACCCATTTATCAAAGATGGTGTCGATGTTGAAGCGGTAGAGAGGAAGGGAGAAGTCTTGAGCGATATATTTGGCAGAGAGAGACTTTCCACACCCAGGGATGCCCGTTAAGAGTATACCTTTGGGGTATTTTAAGCCGTAGTTATGTAGCATCTCTTCCGTGGAGAAGAAGATCTTCTTTTTCTCTTCTATCTTCTCTTTAAACTGCTCTAAACCTGCTAAGTAGATGGGATAATGGATATCGACTAAAGTGACATTAGAGATGGATTCGAAGAGTTTCTTCTTTTGTGAGCCTAGAGAGAAGACATCTTTGGCGTGCAAACCATCTTGTGAGATCAAAGAGGAAGAGAGGATGTTATCGATCTGTCTTTCGGAAAATCCTCTTAAGACATTGGATGCTAATCTCATATCTTTCTCTTGGTAATCGATGTTCCCGCCTTTTTGGTATCTCTCGATGAAGGTCTTGACTTGTTGATATCTCTCTTCTTCATCTGGGAAGGATAATTCTGAGATCAACCCAAGGTTAGAGAGTCGATTCCAAATGTTTTCTCTAGAGCAGATGAGAAGAGAATTCTCGTTGTCACTTGCCGCATAAACAGCATCGAGAACATCGCGAGAAAAGAGGTTATCATTATCGAGATGATTGACATCGATGAGGGCAAAGATAGCACCTTTTTTCTTCTTGAAGTAATCTTTGACATAAGCGGCAGGATTGGTGGTGTTTTCTATGACTTTCATGGAAGGAAACTTATAGATACCGCGAGAGGAAGAGTAAGCAAGAATCTCTTTCTTGATATCGTTTGCGATATCACAGAGAATTCTTTCACAGCGCTCCCTTTCATCCGATTTCACAAGAATCAAAGGTGTTCTAGCATAGAGATAGGTCTCTATCTCTTTTTTGGTTTTTTGGTAATTAGACATCTTCATTCTCCAATCTATTCAGCAGAGCGCTTAAAAGATAGCGCACATTGAAGGAAGTGAGAGAGGGATATTGTTTTAATGTTTCTTGAATCTCCACGTAATATTCTTTGATGTTTTCCTTCAAAGAATGAACGAGTTCTTTCCTATTTTTATCGGGAATGAACTTGAGTCTTTTTAAGAAGAAGAGAGAATTCACTTGCTCTTCAAATCGAGTGAGGATCACAAGACAGGAAGGAAAGTCACCGATAGAAAGATAACTTCCCAATTCCTTGTTACAAGTCTCCATCTCATAGGTGAGAGTGTCATTAAGAAAGGGAACAATCTCAGATAAGAAATGAGAGAGAGAATACTTCTTGTCCTCTAACTTTCCTTGGCAAAACAAAGGGATATAATAAGAAAGATTATGAATCTCTTTGATCTCTTGAAAAGCGTGAATCCAATCGGAATAGTGACGTGGGGATAAAGAGAGCATGTCTTATTTCTTTCTCAAGAACTTTTCGGGAGGTTCGATGGACCAAGAAGGTAACTTCTTGTTCAAATCATTGATTTTTTCTGTGGTGAGGTCGACAAGTTCCTCATCATCCTTGGTGAAGTTATCAAGATAATTTTCTTGATTCTGATTGACTTTGTTTTCGTTTTCCATAACTGTTTTCTCCATTCTTTATAAGTTTTCAATCAAACTGAATAATTCCGGTTTCTTATTGCGGTTATCGTAATAGGTCTTTCTGTAGTTAGAGAGTTCGACCATCGTACCTCTGAGAAGGTCAAGTAAGGCGTTAACTTTCTTGTTGAAGCGACGGTTTGCGAGTAGACAACGCAGTAACAGTAAGAGTGCACTGAGTCCTCCTAAACCGAAGACGATACCTAAGGTGATGGGTAAGTTTTCGTTGTCTTTCATCGTGAAGGTAAGAATGATACCGACTGCGACAAAGGCGATAGTTAAGAGAGCTAAGATGATATTCAAGGCGTTGATGAATTTGATCTTAAATTTATTCTTTTCTAAGTGTTCTCTCAAGGAGATTTCTAATTCATCGGCATCATCTCCGTTAGAGACTTTCTCCCATTTTTCAATCTTGATGGTGTATTCTTCAGGGAACTTCTTTTCGAAGTCGTTAGACCAATCGTTGAGTGCTTCTAAGAACCAAGTCTTGGTGTGTTGGAAACCAAATTTACGTATATGAACATCCACATTCTTCGCGTAAAGAGCCCAGTTGGTGCACTTTTGACCAATATTTTGTTTTCTCTTTTTCTGCTCGAGCATCTCATTGAACTGTTGCTCGGCTACCTCTTCTTTTCCTTTGTTCTTGATGATGAGTTCATAATATTCTTGCTCTTGTTTCAATTCGAGCTCTTCCTCATCATAATTGGTGACTAAGTCTTTCAAGATGGAGTCGATTCTAGCTTTATAATTAGAAGCGGATTGGACGATGTTTTCCACATCGACATCCTTGATCATCTTGATGAAGGTATCGTATTTGCTAGCCTGATAATACGGGAATTTCATCTCTTCACAATTGACGATATATTTATCGATAAATTCACGAGAGTAATTGCTTCCCGGTTGGGTGTTCTTGATGAAGTTTAAGAAAGCGTTATAGAGTTGATTGTGAATCTCATCTTGGAGGTTGATTTGATTCATCCAACCATCGACGACTTCTTGAACCATGTTTTCAATGGAGCGGTCCACTTTGAAGATGCCGTGGATATAGGCTTCAATCATGACAGCGGTCTCTTCTTTTAAATCATCGGGTACGACGGCTTTAAAGTATTCGACAAGCCAATCATGTGCGGCTTCCATACGCTGGAAACGAAGGTTGAGAAGACAGAAGTAGAGGGAAGTCTTCATGGCATCGATACGGAAGGATTCTCCGATAGCGTTCTGAGCTAATTTTTGATTATCATTGACCCAAGCAGAGAGCGCGATAAGAGAATAAGAGAGCCAATAGCGAGAAGAAGTGATCCATAATTCTTCACTCAATTTGGCGATGGTCTTCTCTCTGACTAAAGAGATATCACAATCCTTGATGATACCTAAGGATGCTTTTCTGATGGCATCATAATCGAAGAAGCGTTCACGGATGATTTGGTTGATACGGAGAATGCCTTCCTGAGCATTCTGCATTTGTTCATTCTCAACCATTTCCGTTTTGAATTGTTTGATTTCATTGTAGGCTTTGTTGGCCGTTGCTTTCACTTTCTCGGCCATCATATCCACATTGGCTATGGAGGTGTGGACACGAGCGGAAAAGCCGGTGATTACTTCATTTAACTGGTGTACAACTTGATCAGTGCTCATGTTATTTATTCTCCTTTACGCTGAAATAAGTCTAATGTTTCTTGCAAGATTTCTTGGTTCTTCAATTCCGTATCTAAATCGTCTCGCCATTTCTTGATACTTTCCATCAAGTGAGCGAAACGCTCTAGGGCATCTTGTTTTCTTTTAGAAATCTTCTTGTTGAGCTTGCTTCGTCTGAAGAGGGATAGTAAGAAGAAGAGGACAGTCAATACGGCAACGCTGATGAGAGCAATCCACCATCCTAGGGCGACTTGTCCTTCTTCTTTTGGAGCGACGGTGATGATTAGTGTAGTAAGAAGGGCAGTGACAACAAAGGAGAGAATAAAGAGGATTCCTAATGTCTTATACGCGCCATCTTTTAGACGCATTCTTCTTCTGTTCTTATCGTAGTATTTGCTTAAGGTTTGAGCGCCTTCTTGGGTGGAATCCGCGTTGAGAGAGAGCTTGCAACCATCGATAGAATAATCGAATTTCTTATCGCGGTTTTCTAAGATTCTTTGATGATAGATCTTGTATCCTTCCTTGATGGGTTCTAGCATGAAGGCGATGGCGAATAATCTAAGCTTAGAGTCCATCTTCTCTTTGATATCGGCGAAGGCGAAGCGGAAGAGAAGGTCCCCTAAAGTGAGTTTCTTCGACATCTCTTCTACAAGAAGCATGTATCTCTTGTGCGCTTGATCCATATCACCGTGTGCTTTGACGATATATTCGTTTCTCTTCTGCTCTTTGATGATCTCGTATTCTTCGGGGTCATAAGCGGAGACAAGATGGTGAAGAACGTTTTCAATCTGGAGGGAGAGAGCAGCGATCTCTTCGACTTTTCCGTTTAAGATTTCACGATAATATTCGTTGATCTTTCCTTCGGCTTCCGCCATGGACATGATTCGTAAGAGAGCTTCATATTGTTTGGAGTTCTCTTGGATGGCATCATAAGTCTTTTGGGTGGAATGAGGATAGGAGAGAGCGAAGCGGTCCACGTTGTTCTTGACTTGATTATCAAAGGAGGCGGTAGTGGTACGGATCTCTTGTAACATCTGGTTAAACTGAGCCCCGACTTCTTTTTCAAATTCTTTATCTTGTCCAAAGGCGTGATGGAGATAGGCTTCTAAGACAAACTGGAATTCTTCTCCTAAGTCATAGATATCCACTTGGCTCTGATACAATCGATACCACTGTTTTGCTGCATCTTTTCTTCCGAAACGGAGATTGGTGAGCATGTAGAAGATATAGGTCTTAAAGTCGGCAAGTTCAATCGCTTTAGCGACAGCTCTCTGACTAGCTTCCTTCTCATCATTGACCCAGAGCATCAAGCCAGAGAGAGCATAGGAAAGCCAATAATCGGCATTGAGTAATTGTTCTTTTTCTACCTCTTCACGTAACGTTTCGTTAGAGATGATCTCACTATCGACACCGATGACATAACCTAAAGTGACTTTTCTTAATTTTTCAAAGAAACGGAATTTTCTTTGGTATTGGTCATTCAAGTTGGTTAAATTTTTGCTGGCCGTAGCAACATTCTTGATCAAGAAGTATTTCTTCTCTAAATCCACAATAGCGGAATAGACCGTATCGGCATTCATAAAGGATTCTTCCGTTCTCGTCTCTAAGGCACCTAAAACAGGAACCATATAGTTCTTTAACGTATAGGAATTTTGTACTGCAACAGACATTTCACTCAAAGAACGATTGAGCTCCTCGACCAGCTGATTACAATAATCAACTTTGCGATTGAGAGTATCTTCTAGAGAATCAATTTGAGCTAATAATTGTCGTTGCTCTTCCATGTATCGCTGATATTCTTCTTCGGTCATAGACAATTGCCCTCCTTATGGCTTAAAAGAATAGTTTGAAGACACCTAGATCTTCAAATATTTGGACCTTCTCTTTACTAAATTCGTCTTTCTTTTGCATCACGAATTTTTTGAAAGAGATTTTCTTTCCTGAGACTAGCATGTTCTCAGGAAGCTTACCTTTGCTGGTGAGAAGAGGAATGAGTGCTTCTATATCCTGTGGGTTCTCATTAGAGAGAAGTAAATATTTCTGAGCGATATTGGATTGAATACTTTCTCCAAAGAGAGAATATTTCTCTGGCGTGAAGTCGCTAGAGGAATATTTGAGTAGGGTTTGTAGAATTCCTTTTTTGACAATCAGGCTCTCTTGGATATAGAAGAGATATTTTTCGATGGTGTTTGTTGTCACTTTTTGGGGGTGAGAAAGAAGCTTTTGCATCAATATGGTGGAATAAGGATGTTGATTCAAATTTGCGATATAGAGATTGACACATTGGTTGCTGATCGCGATTTGTTCTGTCTGGAAATATTCCTCTAATTCTTTGGGGATAGGAAGGTTAGTGAGAAGGTATTCGCATCCTTTCTCTTCCACCTTTAATCCTTGTGAGAGCAAGAAGAGAATCACTTGAATCTTCACCTTGGCTTCATCTTTTCCTATCAGGACATATTGATTGAGAAGAGAGGAGAAGTAAGCGGGGTTCATTTTTAGTTGGAACACTTTTTCTAAAATGGTGATCTTCTTCTCTCCATCTAACACGCAATTGTTGAGATAGGAAGTGAGAGCTTCTATGCTTAATGCGGTGATTTTAGAGAGAAGGTAGAGATTGACTTCGACTCTTAAAGCAACCGTTCTTTCGAGTTGATTGAGCGTGTATCTCAGTCCCATGTCCGTGCTTCTTTCGGTGATTTTGAAGTTGTCATAAAGATAAGTGAGAACACGGGTATAATCGTCTTTGCTTAAGGTATTCATTCCTAGCATGGAAAGGAGTTGTGTGGAGGTGATCTCGTAGAGAGATTTTCCTTTCTTTAGCGTCTCTAGGGCTTTTAGAAGCACATCGATATTGTGGCTACCTGGACCAAAGAGAGAATCGACAATCTTATTACTATCTTCATCGATGAGACGTAGAGAGGAGATTCTTTCAAAGATGAAGGTGATTTTATCCGGAGTGGATTCGGTGAGAAGTTTCTTTAGCAAGGAAGGAAGGTCGACATGGATGGATAATTCTTTGGCCTTGATGGCGACTAGAGATTGGATCTCATAAGAATCTTGGGTCTCTTCGAAGTATTTATCCATCAGCTTTTGATCTCTTGTTTCCAAAGCCTTGTTATCTAATAAATATTTAACCCATTCTAGTTTTTGCTCATTGCTTGGGTATTCTTTTAAGAGATAGAAGAGAGTAAATTTCTTATCGATGAAGGCGATGTTGTGAATGATTTGAGATAACTCTTCTGTGGCTCCGGCTTTACATAAGATGGGAAGAAGTCGTTTGTTGATATAAGGATTATTGATTTGGTCAAAATCGATGAAGTGAGCGATGAAGGAGGCTCTCTCCTCTAGATGCAAGGCAAGATATACCGTATAAAGGAGGGCGTATAAATCGCTCTCGTCCAAAAAGTCATATAGACCTTTTTCATCGTCTAAGATATTCGGGTATTCGCTGAGAAGTGTTTCTCGGTAGTGTGTGATTCTCGCGTTGGCTACATTTTTGTCCAAGCTGGAATCGTATGAACCTCTGAAGAAGTAGTAGGCGATATTTGCAAGATAGGTTCCTACGTATTCATGTTCAAGTTTTTCGCATTCCATGAGTTGATCTGATGCCGAATCAAAATTCAACTTGGAGATGGCGATGAGTGTGGATCTCACGGTTTGTTGAATACCGGCTAATCCATCGATCTTCAACCTAGAATCATTGAAGAAATCTTGTTCGAATATTTTCCCGCAATAGGGACATTCAAATCTCTTTTTCTCCTTGTTGAAGACGAGCTTTCCTGAACAATCATCACAACGGTGAGAGGAAAGTTGTATTGCCATAAATTACCTTAATTATTTTGCAGAACGGATTCGATTGTTTCTTTGTTTGACGACCAAGCGAGCTTGATTGACATAGGTTAAGATCACCTGTTCACTATCGGGGGAGGAGAGGGCATCGTTGATCATGGAGATGAACATCTTTAATTTTTCATCATATCCCTGAGTTTCTGGAGTAGACATGGGATCCGAGTATCGGATATCTTCTTGCAAGGCGATGACTTCTTTCTGGACTTTTTCATTATGGATAGAAGCGATGATGAGATCTAAATCATCGACCATGAAGCGGATGGTTTGAACTTTTTGTTTCTGATTCTTTTCTATCGCTGTGACCGCATTCTTGGTCAAGAGAGAAATGATAAAGATGACAGCAAAGATACCGAGTAAGAGAATCTGTAAGACAGAAACTAATACGGTAGGGGTCTCCACAGCGAAAGCGGAAAGAATCATGAACAGAAGGGCAAAGAAGGCTTCTATGACAAAATAAATGAGAGAGACAATGGAGAGAGGTAAACCAAAGAATACCGCGTTAAGACCAGTTTTCTTATCATAGAGGAAGATAGAGGACATCTGTAATAAGAAAGCCAAGGTCATAAAAGCGTAGGAGAACCAGAAGTCAAAGATACAAATCTCTGACGTAATCTGCCATGGTTTGAAGATCGTGAAGACCAAAATATTGATCAAAGCAAGAAGGATAGCGTAGATAGAAAAGAATAAAATCGTATTTTTATGCTTTTTCATTTTTTATATCCCCCTTATTTCAATTTATTTCCACAATTGGAGCAGAATAGCGCATTGGGATCCACTTCTTTTCCGCATTTGGAACAACAACAACGGCTTTCTTCTATCTTGTAACCGCAGTTCGAACAAAATCTTGCTCCCACAGAGAGTATTACTCCGCAATTAGGACAGAAGACTTCTCCCCCTTGTTTTTCTTCATTTTTTTGGAAGAATTGATTGATGTTCATATTCTCTCCACCATTATCATTTTGATAACTTCCTTGGGGTTGTTCCGGAGTGGAAGGAGTATTGTTGCTATGATTATTTTGGAAAGCATTACCGGCCATGTTAGAGAAGGCATTGCCCATGGGAACACCGATTCCCATACCCATGCCCATGCCCATGCCAGCACCCATCATGGAGCCTGCATTTCCTTCATTCTTGGCGGCATTAGAAAGAATTTGATACATCTGTTCTTCTTTCCAAGTAAATCCTTGGATGTTTCTAGATGTAGCTAGATTCTTTGCGTTGTTGATGACTTCATAATCTTTTTCGGGAACATCGATACTTTCGATATTGAATTGATTCAAAAGAATTCCGTAATCCGCAAACAATTCTTTTAAGACCTTAGATACTAATTCACCTACTTCAAAGATATGAGCGTTCATATCAAAGAAAGAGACTTTTCCTTGAATCATGATCTTAGAGATATAGTTCTTAACATTGGCGGAGATAATACCTCTCAATTGATGTAAAAGGTCATCATTCGTAAATGTGGTTTCATTGCCAACAAATTTCAATAAAAATTTTCTAGAATCATCGACCTTCACCGTCATGGTGCCACAGCAACCAACATGAAGGAAGATATTATAGATAGGATCGTTTAACGTGATTCCACCGCTGGTACCCCACTTTAACTCTAATTGGTTTACCTTGTTAATAAAGTAGACTTTGCAAGGAAAAGGTTCCCCATCCACCAAATTCTTGTAAGCGTTAGAAAGAAGAGGAATATTTTGATTGGATAAAGTATATCTGCCAGAAGGGAATAAATCTAATGCTCTGCCATTAGCAAAAAGTATCGCCTCATAAAACTCATCCACAATCAATTGGGATAAGGCGTTAAATTTTTCATTCCCAGAAATCAAATATTCTTTACCCGGATTTTTCCACACCAAAGAATCTTTTGGTCCTTCAAACTTGATCACTTCCGCTATTGCCATAAATTGACTCCTTTGCCTTACTTCATAATTGTAAAGTTTTGTGAAATAGGCGGAATAAAAGCCAATATTACTTATAATTTCCGTAATTTTAATATTGTTTTTATATTCATAAACGTTTACATTTTTGAAATTTTTGTACAATAAATTCGAATAAAACGAATCTTGATTCGTTTTAACGTTATTAATACAATTCAAAATATCCTAAAGAGTTGGAAACTCATTACTTCTTCATTTTTAAATACTTTGATAATTAAAAAGACAAATAAATTAGTTTTATTTATATATAAAATATTTTTGTGCGGTTTCTCAGTGACGTGATTCGTTTTATCCAAAGCAAGGCTTGATTCTATAGAAAAACGATGTCAAAAACTGTCAAATCGCATTTTTTTCGCTTTCCATCGTTCCTGTTTTTAAAAATGCCAAAATGTCATTTATAGATAGTTTACTCACTGTTTTCTTCTCATTTGATGGCTCTTTATGGATATTTTAGCATACAAAAACATATCACTTGCAATAAGTTGTTTATGAAGAAATGTACTATAAAACTAAGGTAAATTCCATGAATTCATCAAACTTGGAGCGGAGTCTAATTTGGAAGTTATACATGTCGCAGATCTGTTTGACGATAGCTAAGCCTAAGCCAGAGCTTCTTCGTTCCACATCGGTGCCACTCTTGCCTTGATAGAAACGTTCAAAAACTTTCTCTCTATCTTCGTCGTGGACTTGGTTTCCGCTGTTATAGATGACAAATACTTTCTGTCCTTTATCGTGAGATAGTTTCACTTTGATCTTCTTTTCTTTTTCACAATACTTCATAGCATTGTCTAATAGAAGGTTAAAGAGTCTCAATATATTTTTTCGGTCCACACGATCTAAATAGATGTCGTCTTGGATATCGTATTCAAAGTCAATTCCTGCTTCAAAGGCGACAGCGTCATGTTCCATACAGACATCGCTTAATAATTGTGAAACATTGACTTTCTCTAATACTTGTTCGACTTTCTCTAAGCGGGAGAGTTGAATCATATCCAGGATGGTCTCATTCATCTTAGAACACTGAGAAATGATGGTGGAAAGATATTCTTCCTCAGGATATTTTACTTTCATCAATTGGGCATCGGCGGTGATGATAGCAAGAGGTGTCTTTAATTCATGTGAGGCGTTAGCAACAAATTCTTTCTCGTGTTCGATGGCATTCTTTGTCGGGCGAATAACTAAATAGGAGAGAACATAAACTAAGGGGATACCGACAACAAAAGTAGCCGCTAAGATGTACCCGAGAATCATGGTCATCTGGGTGATGGAATCGAGTTTTTCGGAGATATCCACTCCCACGATGATTCTAGCTTCATTCGGGATATCAATCGGGATGAGGATGGAGTTGAAATCTCTTTTTTCGACATCTAATCGATTCTCCGCATAATCGGCATTCATGAGAGTGAGATAGTATCTAGATTTATTGGTATATTGATAGATTCCTGCCTCTCCGATATCATAAGTACCTTTCTCATTGAGATGGAAATAATCTAAGACTTCATAGAAGGTGGTTTGCATGCTCTCTTCTATCTCTCCATAGGCATTGTGTTCTCCATCCTCATCATAGACGACGACAAAGGCTTTCTCTCTTCCTCGTCTGGCGTTTTGAATGTCTTGTTCAGAGGCATGTCCATAAAGATAGTTCATGGATTGGGTGACTAAGGGTTTTGAGACATTGTCATAGGTGTAGTCGATCATGTTTCTGTTGCTGTAATAGGGGACGAGCATCATGATTAAGAAAATAAATAAAAGCACCACAGACATAACGAGTCCTGTGATGCCGATACGTTCTTTGATATAGAGATTTTGGTTTTTATGCGCTTTCTTGTTCATTGCGTTGGATCAATTTGTAGCCGACATTTCTGACACTCTTGATCTTGACAGAAGCTTTCAAGTTCTCGAGTTTCTTTCTCAAGAAAGAAATGTAGACTTCCGCACTATTATAACATGAATCATTCTCAGAGCCCCAAACGCGGTCTAAGATATATGTTTTTTCCACGATCTTGTTGGTGTTTTCCATCAAGATTTCCATGATTTGAAATTCTTTCAAAGAGAGGGCGATACCTCTTCCGTCTTTGACAAGATTGTGATTGAGTTTATCTAAGGAGATATCTCCATAGGTGACATCATTGGGAATGATGTTACCTTTTCTACGGGTTAAGACATAAAGTCTTGCTAAAAGCTCTTCTAAGACAAAGGGTTTGGTCATATAATCATCGGCACCCGCTAAAAGGCATTCCACTTTATCTTCGGTGGAGGATTTGGCGGTCAGGACGATGATGGGGGTCTCTATCTTTTCTTCTCTTAAATCTTTGATGATGGTAAGGCCATCTTTTTGAGGTAACATCAAATCTAAGATGATGACATCATAGAGGCCAGTTTTGGCTTCTTCATAACCAGAGAGGCCATCATAGCGAGTGAGGGCATCGACTTTACGAATCTTCAAATATTCTTTAATCGCATCGGCTAACTGAACTTTATCTTCCACAATAAGAGCTTTCATTTTAACCTCCTCTTTCTAAATATTCATATTGTTTAAATTTTAATCAATTTCAATCTTTCTTGCAATAAGAATGCGCTTTTTTCAATATTACTTCAATGCTATAACAATATTAGGGCAATCGTAAGAAAGCAAATAGCAAGAATCCATCGCGGTTCCTGTTTTGTTGTTAAAATTTGTATTTATTACAGTTTATAATACATGTATGAAAACTGTCTATCCTGATTACGTGAAGGCCTTTCGCCCAAAGGGAACTGTCGTAAGACTGAGAAACGGAAGATACCTTGTCTTCAGCGCCAAGTCGAAGAGGGTTTCCGGGAAAAGCTATCCCGTTCTTGTCGTGGGCGAACTCTGCCTTTTCATAGACTGTTAATGCTAAAGCAGAGACTTAGCAATTCAAGGACGAACTCCACCGCATTCAGGACATTTCTTCTGGCGATGGCCAAGACTGCTGACCATCCGAATTAGACCGTCAGCAAGTTCATGATCCACTGCCAGAATAGGTTCGACGACATGGTGGCTTCTATATTCTGGATGAAAAATCTGGAAAAAAGGACTGATTCCCTTTTTATAATGCAGAAAAAGACTTTAAAATAGCGGAAATCCTCCAATCAGTGGGTTCCGCTCTTTTCTTTTGCGCACCCAAAGATTCTTGCGATTGCCATATGCAATTCAGCCTTGAAAATTAATTAATATTTATTTAATATAGGATAATACCAATTAAGTGTTGATACTTCCTTTTAGTGCTATAATAGATGCGCTAAATATTAAAGTTTTTAGAGTCCTGGCAGACGAATATTTAGCGATACTCCCGGCTGCCAGGGCTCTAAAGACTTCGGGAGCTATCGCTATGGGTAAAGAACATCCTCGTTTTTCTGCGCGCGGCAGACATCAATATGACACGAGAAGAGATGAAGAACTGGAAG
>JAFUFH010000081.1 GCA_017470005.1 Bacilli bacterium
AAAATCGTTATGAAAAGGTAGATAAGTTCATGAACATGGCAGCAAAATGCAGTCAAAATGTGAAATATAGGCAGGTGTTCAAGCGAAAACTAAAGTAAATAAGGGAAGTTTTATATCCACTGTGCAAATCAGGATTTTTATAAAAAAATGAAAGCGTTTTATAATACATATGTCGACCTTTTTATATAGACATTTTAAAACACAAGTCTATAATATTCCGTGGAAAGGAGGGGAACATCATGCAATTCGTGAAAGCTCATTTAGCTGCATGGATTCAAGCCGCCATCATCTTAGTTGTTGGTATCTTATGTATTGTCGCTGGTGCTGTCACTGGTTCTAGCAATCCCTTTGATGCCAAGGATGCCTTAGATGCTATCTCTATGGTCTTAGGTATCACTCTTATCATCATCGGTTCCTTAGCTGTGATTTTAGCTATTCTTACCGGTGTCTTAGCTAAGACTGGTTTCGCTGCTATTGCCACTCCTGGTGCCGCATTACTTGCTATCGGTATCAGTTTAGTTGTCGCAAAGTATGCTGCCACCATGATCGGCTTATTGATTACAGTCGTTCCTTACTTGATGCTCTGCTTAGGTGGACTCGTCTTATTAGACGCTATCTTCAACTTCGTCATGGGTATCAAAGCCAAGGAAATGATGAAAGCCTTACCTAGCTTCATCGTCGGCTGTTTAATCGCTGTTGCCGCTATTGTTCTTGGTGCATTATGTGTCGGTTCTGATCCTGTCATCCAATATGGTGTCCAATTGATTGTCTTTGGTATCATTGTTTGTTTGGTTGCTTGCTTCAAGTTCTTAGTCACATTCGTCAAATTACCCGATGCAATGGTAGTTGTCACAAAGAAAACCCAAGAAAACTAAAAATTTAACCGCTTTTCTCCTGATGGAAACAAGCGGTTTTTTGTTTACATTTCTTCAGCTTCGATGAATTCGCTCCAGCTACCATAGTCATAACTTCTTCTAGTATCGGAACAAATGATGGTTCTCACGTATTCGATTTTTTCTTTGAGTTCCTCAGGTAAGATGACAAGAGGATTTAAAGCATCCATGTTCTCTGCTTCTACTTCCATTGTCTTATAGACTTTTTGGATACGAGAAATCAATCCTTCTCCCCATTTAAGAATATACTTTTTCATAATTACTTCCTCATTTATCTTTCAACACAAAGTGATGATAAAACGCATCATATATGATGGTGGGTTTTGCGTTTTCAGAACCTACTTTTTGATAAGTAGAAATCATCTCTTCTGTCGTGCACTGACTCAAATTAACAGGCTCCAAAGAGAATTCCATCATTCCCCATAATTTCATTTTTTTCTTCATGAAAGAGGTTCTAGTAAAGACATAATTGTTGGTCTTATACGTCCAAGAGAGATAAGACCAATGTTTCTTTTCAAAGTAACGGAAAGCTTTATACCAATCCTTCTGTTTTAACCAACAAGAGAATTCTCCGATGATGATAGGAACATCATATCGTTTCCCTTTATCTAAGAAAGAATAGAAATAAAGACCAAACTTGAACGGGAAAGGTGTCAAATTATAAATATGATAGGAATAAGCCACATTCTCCCAACGATATTTCTTAGGATGAACACCATGTGTAGGGAAGGTGAAACATTCCATTAAAATCATATGATTCTTATCGATTCTACGAATAGCTTGATAAAGAGTGTCATAGAAATCAAATTGAGCTTTAGATGAAAATTTCCCAGGCGCTTTTCTTGTCTCATTTAAAAGATCATAACCAACGATGATATGTCTATTTTGATATCTTCTAGCTAATGTTTCCCATACTAAGACGGTAGCGTCCATATTTTTTTGATTTCCGTAGAGATTAAAGGTATCGTTGTTTCCAGAATGATTGTCTTGGTTTTGACTTCCGATAGCCCCATGGTTATCTAAGATACAATAGAGATGATATTTCTCACACATAGAGATAGCCCAATCCAGCTTTTCTAAGAATCTCTCTTCAATCTCATAGCCATCTTTTGTGATGTTATAGCAAGTAAAATTGATTCTGACACAATTGATTTTAAGATCACTAAGTCTCTTGAAATCTTCTTCTTTGATAAAGTTATCGATATAGACTTGGTTCAAATCGTAAAACTGTTCTTCGTATAGATTCGGATTGCGTCTCATAGCTTCTAAACCGCGCTTTTGGGTATAGTCGGTTTTATAGAAATCCCCAATGCAAGAACTAGCCATCCAAAATTCTTGCACAAACCAGTCACCAATATTAGTTCCACGCAAAAGGATTTCTTTTCCTTCACCGTCAACGATTCTTCTTCCTTGCGCGTGAATAAATCCTTTTTCGAGCATGTTGTTCCTCTTCTCAAGGGAATTATAATATAAATTAGAGAAATGATAAATAGTATTTTAACAAAATTAAAATTATGATAAAACAATTCTTAGGAATGTTTTGAGGTGTTTTCGTCATTAAGATTCTAAATCTAATGAATCGATATAGGATATAAGCTATTTTTCTTATGAAATAGATTCTTAAAAATATACGTACAAATGAATAATTTCTTTCCTTGAAGTGAATTTTGTGTAAAATTAAAGTAAGAAAAAGATTATGAATCATTTACAAAGAGTTGAAAGAAATGATCTTTATAAGCTACCAACCCCCTACTCCTTCTTTATGCCTTTCGAGTGCAAAAAAGGAACGATTTATTACGCTATCCCTTATTTAGATCCAGCCCTTTTAAAAATCAAAGGCTTGATACCTAAAAAAAGTCTAGATGTCGCTTCTTATCAATGCTCCATCCAACAAGGAAATCACACTTGTATCATTCAATACCATCAAGAGACGGGATATTTCAACCAAAGAGAATATATTCAGGGAAAGGAAATATCTTCTTTGACCCTTTTATTCATTCAACAGATTCCTCATATTTGGGTGCAAAGAAGGGGAGAGAGCGCCTTTGATAAACCGATAACTAGAACGGAATATGATTCCTTCCTTCAAGATTATCTTCCAAACAAATTTGAAGTAGAATCTTTCTACGATTCTTTAAAAAAATTAGAGGTTGTTAAATTTAAATATCCCTTTAATATTGATTTTTCTAACGATAAAGGAGTCGATAATATTACTCTTTCCTGTGGAAAATATTCTTATCAAGTTAAGATTTCTAATCATAGAATTCAATCTATTTGTTGTTTCCACAAAGATAAAGTAGAAATCGAGTTTTCCTATATGGAGCAAGAAAAGATTCAACCTATCTCTTCTCCCCCTTCCAAAGAAAAACAAATTAAAGGAAAGCCATTAGCGGAAGAAAGAAATCTGTTTGAAAATTTCTATCATATCTATATTCCTTCTTTTGAAGACGCTAATGGTGATGGTATCGGTGATTTCTTAGGTATTAAGAATCAGCTTCCTTATTTGAAGAAATTAGGTATCACCGCTTTGCTTCTTTCTTCTATCTACCCTGTTTCATCCTATAAAGATAGTGCTATTCTTTCTCATAAAAAGATCAATTCTACTTTTGAAAAGAGTAAGAAAGGACCTAATTATACTTTCTCTCAATTATTAGAGGATTGCCATCAAGAAGAATTGAAAGTCTTACTAGATATCGATATCACTTGTACGAGTGAAAAACATCCTTTCGATCATGAACACTTCGGATATTATTTAAAGGATAGCCAATTACTTCTTCCTCAATTGAACATGGATATTTTAGATGTCCAATCCTATATCAAACAAAGCTTACAATATTTTATCCGTTTAGGAGTGGATGGATTCTGTTTTGCCCATGCTGATCTTGTCTTTACTGGCCCTTGCCAAGATAAAAAGAATATTGTCTTCTTTAAATCTTTGATTCAAGAATTCAAAAAGAAACATCCTAAAGTATTATTTATTGCAGATATTTTTAACCGAAATAGCGATAAAAAGATTCAATACTTGCAAGCGCTCTTTGATTCCACTCTCAATTATTCTAGTATCGATGACACCCTTCATTCTTTCCAAGGTAGTTATGGGAATTATTTTCCAGAGCATGTCTTTTTAGAAAATGTCCACTCTAGGATGTATCAACCTTCTTCTTTCCCTCTTAGACTTCTCTCTTCTTTAGAAACGGGAAAAATCTATACGCATAAAAAATATGAGGACTTCTGTATCTCTTCTTTAGAACAATATAAGATCGCTTTAGCGTTAAATATCTTAACTCCTTCTTCCTTTCTTCTCTTCCAAGGCGATGAAAGGGGCTTACAGGCTCAAGTAGATAAGCCTTTCAAGGAAGAATTCATTCCCGTTAGTTCTTTCGCTCCTATGCCCTTTAAATGCGCCTCTAATCCCTCTATCTATCTCAGCGATCATCCTATCTACAAGAATATGAAAGCAACTTCTCTTTCTAAAAAGAGAGAAAAAGATTCTTTATATTCCTTCATTTCTAAATTATTCAAAATTAAAAATGAAATCATGGAAAGTAAAGAAGAAGGACTCTATGCTATCTACACCGAAAATCGATTCTTAACTTGTTATAAATTAGAAGGAAACAAAAGAAATTATTTCATCATCGCCAATTGTACCAAACACACCCAATACGAACCTCTCTATGATTTAAAGAAGTATGCCTATATAGAAACACAAGGCAAGATCACTCTGAAGAAACATCAATTGACTCTTCCTTCTTATTCTTTAGCAATTTTCTACGAAGAAAGAGAATGATGGGTTGTCCCCATCATTTTCCATCATTGAAGATACAAAGCGGAATCTCCATCTCTCCAGGAGTAGATCCTGCGTGATGACCTTTGAAGATGAAATCATCTTCTTTTCTCACTTTATTCTCTAAGATATATTTATCTTTTGCGATAAGAGTGTAATCCCCAATCGTAGCAAGTGTCTCTTTATGAGGAATTCCTTTTCCTAAATAGCCACCATTTAACAGTTCATCTCTGCTGACAATATGGAAGCTAGAACCAAAATACTTCTCAGCTAATTCTAAAAACTTCTTCTCATCCTGAACAAAGAAAGTCGCAAAGCGAGGTTCAATGGTGCTCATTCTCACTTTTAAGGTGTCTAGAAGGTCAGGATAGTCTTGTAAGCATATTTCTTCTACATCCGCAAATCCGTGGTCAGGAGTGAGAATAAATAAGGTATCTGGATGTCTTAACACCAACTGTTTCACTTTTTGATCGAGATAAGAAACCATCTTCGAGATGATCTCATGCTTGGTTCCATATTGGTGAAGAAGAGAGTCAGGTTGGGTAGAGTAAATATAAGTGAATTCATTTTGGTTTAACATCTTATCGGCTTCTAAAAAGAAGGTATCAAAATCATCCATCTCTTCTTTTTGAGAATAATAGAAAGACTGAATAAAACCAGCTTTCACTCCGTTTCGATTCAAAATATCCCAGATATAATCTGGTTTGATCTCTTTCTCTTGAACACTAGGAGAATAGACAACGCCATCCTTCGTGTCAGAGCGAGAAGAGAACACTTGAATGAAATCCTCTCTCTCCGGGAAATATTCTACCCATCCGATATGACCATTCTCGATAGGATACAATCCCGTGCAAAGTGCACTAGTCGCAGCAACCGTGGTAGGAGGATAGACAGAAGATACCTTATTAAAGAGGTGAGAAGAGATAAAAGGAAGGTATTCTTTATGATACTCTAAGATATTCATTCCCAGTCCATCCAAAAGGATATAGGCGATTTTCTTCTTCCCACTATTCTTCATCACTTCATCTAAAGGTGCATAACTAGAATGAAACGTAGGAAGAGAAAAGAATTTTAGGATGGAGTTAGAAATATTGACAAGCGTTTTGTCTTTACTTAATGGAAGTGGTTTACTCATACTCAATCATTTTATCATAAAAAGAGGGGAAAACCCCTCTTATACAAACAATTAGTCGACGAAGGCCAAGATAGCCATAGGGGCGTTATCACCACGTCTGTTCCCAGTCTTGAGAACTCTGGTGTAACCACCATTTCTGGTCTTGTACTTCGGGCCATAGACATCGAAGAGCTTTTGAAGAGCAGTCTTATTGCTCTTAGCATCGACGAAGCCTTCTTCACGGACGAAACGGGCAGCCTGTCTTCTGGAAGCGAGATCACCTTTCTTAGCGAAGGTGACAAGTCTATCCGCTTCTTGGCTAGCGCGTTTGGCGACGGCGAGAGTCACTTCCACAGAACCAGAGATGATCAACTGAGAAACGACGTTTCTGAGCATATTCTTCTCTTTATCGGAAGTATAACCGGCTTTGAAGCGGACACCGCCTTTACCGTGTACATTTCTTCTACCAATAGTACCCATAGTAGTATTTACCTCACTTTATTTCTTAGAGTTGTCATCGTGTTGGAGGGACAAACCGAAGCTGGCGAGCTTGTCCAAGATTTCCTTGTAGGACTTCTTGCCCAAGTTTCTGACCGTCATCAATTCGCTTTCCTTCATGTTGCACAACTCTTGGACTGTCTTGAGACCATTTCTCTTAAGACAGTTGTAGGAACGGACAGAGAGATCCAAATCTTCTAAAGTCATAGAAGAATACTTGTTCTCGGTCTTTTCCTTGCTGACGGCCATGACAGTGGCGCCCTTGACGGCTTCATTGAGCTCTTCGAAGAGCTTGAAGTGTTCGTCTAAGACAAGACCTGCCAAAGCGACAGCATCACTGGGTTCCATACTACCATCGGTGGTGACTTCTAAAACGAGCTTTTCGTAGTTAGCGTCATGACCGACACGAGTAGGTTGGATCTCGGTATAAACTTTCACGATAGGTGAGAAGTTGCTATCGACACTGATCCAGCCGATGGGCCAGTTGGAATTCTTATTTTCTTCAGCGGTGACGAATCCTCTTCCCTTACGAGCGTGGAGAGTGATCTTGATGCGACCATTCTCGGCAAGATGGCATAAGACGAGGTCTTTGTTGACCACGGAAACCATATTAGGGCAGACGATATCGCCAGCTTTGACTTCCTTGTCGCTGTTCACGGCTTTGCATTCTAATTTGAGGGTGTAATCGGCACCATCATCATCGCTTTCATCGTGAAGGACAAGATTTTTGATGTTGAGGACGATCTGAGTAAGATCCTCAATAACACCAGGAAGAGGAGTGTATTCGTGACGAGCACCTTCGACTTCGATGGCGTATACAGCAAGTCCGGGTAAAGAAGAGAGAAGGACTCTTCTCATCGCATTACCGATTGTTGTACCGTAACCTTTTTCCAAAGGTGTGAGGGTAAAACGTCCAAAGTTATTCTGAATATCAGATTTGTTGATATCAAATTTCGGTTTTTCGAATTGTTTCATTCTTTTTTCTCCTTTCCGCTTAATGTGACGACTTTTTAGCCTCTAGGCTTCTTGGGAGGTCTGCAACCATTATGCGGGATAGGAGTGACATCAGCGATGGAAAGAACCTTCAAGCCAGCAGCTTCTAAAGCTCTGACAGCAGTTTCTCTACCAGGGCCGGGACCCTTGATCTCGACATCGACAGTTTTTAAACCTCTATCGACAACATTCTTGGCAACATTACCAGCAGCCAATTGTGCGGCGAAGGGGGTGGACTTTCTAGATCCGGTGTAACCGGAGGTGCCAGCGCTTGCCCAAGCGATGACTCTGCCCTGTTCATCAGAGATGGAAACGATGGTGTTGGAGAAAGAGGCGTGGATGTGAGCAACACCCTTAGTGAAGTTTAATTTTGCCTTTTTCTTTCTGATAGTTGTTTTAGTTTTTGCCATAATTCAATTTCCTCCCCTATTACATCGTAGCCTTCTTGTGGTTGGCGACGGTCTTCTTAGGGCCTTTGCAGGTTCTAGCATTGGTCTTATCTCTCTGACCACGGCAAGGAAGGGACTTCTTATGTCTGTAGCCGCGATAAGTTCCAATTTCGGTAAGTCTCTTGATATCCATGGCGACTTGTCTTCTCAAATCACCTTCAACGATATACTTGGCGACTTCATTTCTGACAGCAGTCAATTCTGCTTCAGAACAATCTTTGACTCTCTTGGTGCCATCGACTTTGGCATCAGCGACAATTTTCTTGGCAGTGGTAAGTCCGATACCATAGATGTAACGGAGAGAGTAAACCAACTGCTTGTCGTTAGGAATATCTACACCAGC
Source organism: Bacilli bacterium (assembly GCA_017470005.1). GTDB lineage: Bacteria > Bacillota_I > Bacilli_A > RFN20 > CAG-288 > Enterosoma. The sequence continues at coordinate 8,075 of JAFUFH010000081.1, forward strand.
AATACGTGCCATATTCTTTCTAATCCTCTCTTTTAACCTTGTCTCTGCTTATGTTTAGGGTTGGAGCAGATGACCATAACACGACCCTTACGTTTGATGACTCTGCATTTATCGCAGATCGGCTTAACTGAAGCTCTTACTTTCATGTAAGTTTCTCCTTTATTTCTTTACTTGAATCGGTAGATGATGCAGCCATTAGTGACATCGTAGGGAGAGATTTCGACAGTGACTTTATCCCCGGGTAAAATACGTATCTTATTCATACGCATTCTTCCTGAGACTCTGGCGCGTATCACTGCACCACCAGCGAGTTCTACCGAATACTTCTCGCCGGGTAGGGAATCGAGAACTTTTCCCTCCATTTTAATGAAATCTTCTCTGCTCATGCTTTAATTTCTAATTCCTCCAGATGTCTTGTTACATTAGAATCGACGGATGTGATGATCGGGCCATTTGCAGTAATGATGATATCGTTCTCATAATGCGCGGTAAGTTTTCCATCCGCAGAGACGACACCCCATCCGTCTTTTTTGGTCACAATAGTGCTTTTACCTGCCATCACCATAGGTTCGATGGCTAAGCACATACCTTCTCTGATGAAGGGACCAAAGCCCAGTTCGGCACTGTAGTAGTTAGGAATGAAGGGATCTTCGTGCATTTCTCTACCGATACCATGGCCTCCGTATTCTTTACAGAGAGAGAAGCCATAACTATCGGCAGTTTTCTGAATCGCCATACTAATTTCGTAGAGATGGTGTCCAGGGTAACACACTTTGAGTGCGTTGTAGAAACATTCTTCGGTGCAGCGGATGAGCTTTTTCGCTTCATCGGAGATATTTCCTACGGCGAAAGTTCTACAAGCATCGCCATTGAAACCGTTGTTATCTAAGTTTCCCATGTCGATAGAGAGAATATCGCCATCTTTGAGAATGATGTTTTTGTTAGGAATACCGTGGATTAAGACTTCATTGATAGAAGCACATACAGACCAGTGGTAGCCATCCTCCAATGCGAAGTTTGGCTTACCACCACTCTGAATGATAGCTTTTTCAACAAATTTGTCAATCTCCAAGGTAGAGATGCCAGGGCGAATCAAGTCAGTCAATTGATCAAAGATCTTTCCTAACTTGTTGCCGGCTTGGATCATCAATTCCTGTTCTCTTGGGGATTTAAGGATGATCATATTAATCCTTTAACACCTTCTCAATCTCACCATAGACTTGCTCGATGCTCTGGAGCGCGTTGACTTCAGAGACAACACCTTGTGCTTTGTAGTGATCCACAATGGGGTAAGTCTGTTTGGCGTAGGCATCTAATCTGACGCGGAAGGAAGCTTCCGTATCATCGCCTCTCTGGATCAATTCGTGACCGCAGAGATCGCAGATACCATCCTTGACAGGCTTTTTGGTCTCCAAGTTGAAGGAGGCACCACATTTCGGGCAGACTCTTCTGTTGGTGATTCTAGCAGTGAGAATCTTCTCATCCGCGACCAAAAGAATCGCGTAGTTGATCTTTCTGCCAAGCTCACGGAGAAGCTTGTCTAAGGCCTCAGCTTGAGGAATGGTTCTCGGAAAGCCATCGAGAAGGAAACCGCCTTTGCAATCTTCTTCTTGTAATCTTTCCTTGACCAAGCCGATGATCACCTCATCAGGGACGAGTTGACCAGCGTCCATATAGCTTTTGGCTTGTAAGCCTAAGGGAGTCTTTTTTTCGATACCAGCGCGTAACATATCGCCAGTAGAGATGTGAGGAAGGTGGAAATTCTTGACAATCAATTCGGATTGAGTTCCCTTACCAGCGGCAGGGGGACCCATCAAAATGATATTCAATTCTTTGTTGACAGTACTCATGTTTGTTCTCCTTTACAGTTCGCTTTCAGCAAATCCCTGACCTGCTAAGATACCGTTGATTTGGTTGTTGATTTCTAAGGAGACACCAACAACGATGATCAGACCTGTACCTCCTAAGGATAAGGAGGAAGGAACAGCACCGGTCAAGGACAGGATGACGGGAAGAAGTGCGATAGCCGTCAATGCCATAGAACCCATGAAGGTGATACGGTTGAGGATACGAGAGATATATCTTTCAGTTTCCACACCGGGTTTGATACCTGTGATATAGGTTCCGGAGTTATTGAAGTTTTCAGCAATTCTTGCGGGGTTGATTTCCAGCTGTGCATAAAAGTAAGAGAAGGCGATGATCAAGACAGCATAGATGATGGTACCCCAAGGGAAGGCGAATTTGTCTCCCATAGTAGTCATGGCCTGGTAGTTGAACACTTCTTCAATCTTTTTTGCCCAAGCAGGCGGATTACCGTTGCTGAACAAGGAGATGATGATAGAAGGTGCGACCATGATGGAGGAGGCGAAGATGACCGGCATAACAGAAGAGGCGTTCACCTTGATAGGAAGGAAGGACGACTGTTGTGATGCTAATTCATCGGATTGAGAAGTATTGGAGTGTGAGACTGGTAATTTACGCACCGATTTCTCGATGAACGTGACGAATACGACAATGAGCAACAACGCGATCAAGTAGACGGCAATCTGGACGCTACCTTCCAAGATCAGAGTCGCATCACCAGTACCGATCTTGTCGCCAAGATAAGTGGTGAAGGCGGAGACAATTTGAGAAGGAAGAGAAGAGACGATACCGGCAAAGATCATCATAGAGATACCGTTACCGATACCCTTGTCGGTGATCTGATCGCCCAGCCATGTCAGAATCAAGGTTCCAGTGACCATGAAGATGATGATCTTCACATACGAGAACCAAGATGTGTCATTCAAGGAGATGCCTTGAGAGTTTTGCAAAGCGACAATGATACCATAGGCTTGAACCGCGGCAAGAACTACCATGAGAAGACGGGTGACCACGTCGATTTTCTTTCGACCGGTTTCCCCCTCTTTGCTCATCGCAGTGAGCGCGGGCAAAACATCCATAGACAACAATTGAATGATAATTTGCGCGGTGATGTAGGGAGATACACCAAGCGCCATGACGGAGAAGTTTTGCAAAGCGCCACCACCCATCATGTTCAACAAGGAGAAGGATGAAGTCGTATCGCCCCAGATGTCCTGTTCAACCTTGACACCAGGGACAGTAATAGCCGAGCCAATTCTGAAGACAAGGAAAATGGCAAGCGTAAAGAGAATACGGTTCAATACATCCTTGTTGTGGAAAAATGCGGCTAGCTTTTTCATTATTATTCGCCCTCGTTTTCAGCAGAAGCGTCTTCTAAGGTCTTCTTAAAAGCGATTCTGGCTTCTTTGATGGTTTCGACTTCGGCAACACCACCGACTTCTTCAATGGCAGCCTTAGCAGACTTGGTGTAAGCCTGGACTTTGACATTGAGCTTCTTGGAGAGCTTAGCACCGCCAAGAATCTTAACAGGAGCTTTTAAGTCATGGATAAGGCCAGCGAAAAGCAAAGCGATATCATTGACAGTAGCACCATCTTCAAAACCTTCTAAATCAGCAATATGAACGATAGCGAATTCGACTCTACCATAATTGGTGAAGCCGTGTTTAGGGACTCTTCTGAAGAGAGGTAACTGTCCGCCTTCAAAGCCAACAGGAACCTTTCTACCCTGACGGGCACCCTGACCTTTTTGGCCACGGGTGGAAGTTTTACCCATACCGGAGCCGATACCTTGACCGACTCTCTTAGGAAGATGACGAGATCCTTGGGCAATTTTGAGATTGTTTAATTCCATGGTTTCAATCCTCCTAATTATTCAGCAGAAGCAGCTTCAGCAGCTTCTTCTTCCTTTCCGTAACGAACGGAAAGAACATTCTTGTAACTCTTGAGTTGGTTGAGACCGTCAGCAGTAGCCTTGACAACATTGCCTTGGGTTCTAGCACCATAGATCTTAGAGTAAACATTCTTGACACCGGCCAATTCTAAGATAGAACGGACAGCACCACCAGCGACAAGTCCAGTGCCTGCAGGAGCAGGTTTTAAGAAGACCTTAGTGGCACCAAAGTGACCCATGACGGTATGAGTGATGGTATCACCTTTGGCGATGGAGATCTGAGAAAGGTTCTTTCTGGCAGCAGCAAGAGCCTTCTTGATTGCATCCGGGACTTCGTTAGACTTTCCTAAACCGTAACCGAATTTGCCTTTGCCATCACCGATGACGACAAGAGCTGTGAAACGGATACGCTTACCACCCTTGGTGGTCTTGGAGACTCTAGAGATTTTGACGACCTTCTCTTCGAAGACCTTCTCTTCTTGTCTTCTTCCACGACCATTGCCACGGGAGAAACGGCGACCACCCTTGCGAAAATCTTTGTGATTTCCTCTAGCAGGGGCAGCAGACTGATCAGCTTCAGCTTCAGCCTTGACTTCTGCTTCTTCAGCAGGAGCGACGTTCTTATTTAATTCTTCAGCCATTTTCTTTCTCCTTAGAAGACTAAGCCAGCCTTACGGCAAGCTTCGGCCAAGGCCTGAACCTGACCGTGATAGAGGTAGCCGGAACGATCGAAGACGACAGTTTCGACACCTAACTTCTTAGCTTTTTCAGCTAAATCAGCACCAACTTTACTGGCAGCTTCACAATTGGAAGGATTTTCCAATCCAAGTTTAGCGGAAGAAGAAGCAGCTAAAGTTTTACCGCAAGTATCATCAACAAGTGCAGCATAGATGAACTTGTTGGAGCGGAAGACGGAGATTCTAGGTCTGGAGGCAGTGCCTTTGACTTTGGCTCTGATTCTCACATGACGATGGAGTCTCTGTTTGTTCTTATTGAAAACAGTATACATGTTTCACTCCTCCTATTACTTACCGGACTTCTTTGCAGAAGCAGCCTGACGTAAGACAACGACTTCACCCTTGTAACGGATGCCCTTGCCGTGATAGCATTCAGGCTTCTTGGTTTCGCGGATGACAGCGGCCTGTTGGCCAACTTTTTGTTTGTCGATACCTTCGACGATGACTTCCATCGCCTTGGTGTTGATAGACATCTTGACGCCTTCGACGGCAGGGATGATATCGGGATGAGAATGACCGACATATAAGACGAGATCCTCACCTCTCATTTCCGCTCTGTAACCGACGCCTTTGATTTCAAGAGTCTTGCTGTAACCTTGGGAGACACCGATGACCATATCGTTGAGAAGAGCACGGGTAGTACCGTGATTCATTCTCATAACGATGGAATCATCCGGTCTCTTGACAGTGAGGACATTGCCCTCGATGTCAAAGGTCATATGGGGATTGAACTTCTGAGTGAGTTCACCTTTAGGTCCCTTGACAGTGACAACGTTTCCTTTGACGTCGACGGTGACACCAGCAGGGATGGTAATAGGTTCTCTACCAATTCTAGACATGTCCTATCCTCCTTACCAGACGTAGGCGAGCACTTCGCCGCCAACGTTGAGCTTTCTGGCTTTGCGATCGGTCATGACTCCGCTAGAAGTGGAGACGATGGCGATACCAAGTCCGTTTAAGACCTTGGGGAGTTTGTCGGCACCGACAGCAACTCTCAAGCCAGGTTTGGAGATTCTCTTGATACCAGAGATGACTCTGTTACCCTTAGAATCATATTTCATCTTGATGACAAGGACTTTATAGGGCTTGCCATTTTCGACTTTAACTTCGTAAGAATTGATGAATCCTTCATCAACTAAGATCTGAGCGATCTTTTCACCCATTTTGAAAGTAGGAAGAGAAACTTCTTCAGCTTTTCTTTCGTTAGCATTATTGATACGGGTAAGTAAATCGGAAATTGTATCGTTAACCATTGTTTCTCTCCTTTCTTTACCAGCTAGCTTTGTGCATGCCGGGGATTTCACCGTTATAGGCCATTTCTCTGAGGCAGATACGGCATAAACCGAACTGTCTTAAGACACCGTGGACTCTACCGCAACGGTTGCAACGGGTATAGTTCTGCGTCTTAGGATGCTTTTTGGGCTTGGCGCATTTGATCATTAAAGCTTTTCTAGCCATGAACTTTTCCTCCTATTACTTGGCAAAGGGTAAGCCGAGCTTGGAAAGCAAGGCATAGGCCTCTTTGTCAGTCTTTGCAGTAGTGACGATGACCACGTCCATACCTTGAGTACGGGTGACCTTGTCATAAGAGATTTCAGGGAAGATCAATTGTTCCTTGATACCGACAGAGTAATCGCCTCTGCCATCGAAGGAATCTTTAGAGATACCTCTGAAGTCACGGACACGGGGAAGATCGATAGAAATGAACTTATCTAAGAAGTCATACATACGAATTCTTCTGAGTGTAACTTTGACACCAACGGGGACGCCTTCTCTCAATTTGAAGTTGGCGATGGACTTTCTAGCCTTGGTGACAACAGGATGTTGACCAGAGATGGTCTCCATCTGTTTGACCGCTTCGTCCACATTTTTCTCATTGGTTCCGGCTTCGCCTAAACGCATGTTAAGAACAATCTTGACAAGCTTAGGGCATTCCATGATGGAGGAATAGCCGAATTCCTTCATCAATTCAGGAACGATTTCTTCCTGATAACGAGTCTCGAGACGGGAGACATAAGTGGGTTTCTGGTTGCCCTTAGAATGAGCTTTCTTGACAGAAACAGCATTTTTCTTGTTTTCAGCCATGGTACCTCTCCTTATTTAATGATCTCGCCACTCTTCTTGGCGACTCTGACTTTTTTGCCGTCTACTTCCGTGTAGCCGACTTTGGTAGCTTTGTTGGTCTTAGGATCAACGAAAGCGACGTTAGAAACATCGATAGGCAAGTTGATCTCTTTGATGGAACCCTTAGGGTTGGCCTGAGAGGGCTTGACATGTTTCTTGTTCACGTTCACACCTTCGACGATGACTTTGTTTTCTTTGGGAAGAGCCTTTAAGACCTTTCCCGTTTTGCCTTTGTCATCACCGGAGATGACAAGAACGGTATCACCAGTTCTAATTTTCATGATTCGCACCTCCTAGGATTAGAGAACTTCGACCGCCAAAGAGACGATCTTCATGTATCTATCGCCCTTTTCTCTTAATTCTCTGGCAACAGGTCCGAAGACACGGGTGCCCTTAGGAGAACCATCTTCATTGATGAGGACGACAGCGTTATCATCGAAGCGAATGGTAGAACCATCCTTTCTCTGATAGGCTTTCTTAACACGAACGATGACGCCTTTGACGACATCACTCTTCTTAACTTTGCCGTTAGGGATAGCATCCTTGACAGCGCAGATGACGACATCACCGATGCCGGCACTCTTGCGGAAGGAACCGCCTAACATGCGGAAGACTCTGACAGTCTTAGCGCCGGAGTTGTCAGCGACAACCAGGTTAGTTTCATTCTGAACCATGATTATTCTCCCTTCTCCACGACTTCAACCAAACGGAATCTCTTATCGTGGGACAACGGACGGCATTCTTCGAAGATGACAACATCACCAACTTTGGCGACTTCATTTCTGTCATCCACTTTGTATTTCTTACGGACAGAGACTCTCTTCTTGTAGATGGGGTGAGCCTTGTAGGTTTCGGTTTGAACAACGATGGTCTTCTGCATGTTAGCGGAGATGACCACACCCTGTAAGCGTCTCTTGTTAGAGGCCACAACAGCCTGCTTGATTTCTTCAGCCATAATTAGCCTCCTTATTTAGCGGCTGCGACAGCAGCGGCTTTCTTTCTTTCATTTTCGACAGTCAAGCATTTGGCAATATCCTTGCGGCAAATGGTGATCTTGCTGCCATTGTCTAACTGACCAGCCTTGGCCTGGAAGCGGAGAGAGAGAAGTTCACTCTTGAGCTCGAAGACCTTTTCGGCGAGTTCAGCGTCAGACAGTTTTCTGATATCTTGAATTGTCATTATTTGTTTTCCTCGCCTTTCTTGACGACTCTAGAGCACACAGAAAGCTTATAACCAGCTTGGTGTAATGCTTCTTTGGCGTCAGCTTCACTGATGCCGCCGACTTCGAACATCACTGTTCCCTTTTCGACGACAGCCATCCATTTCTCGACAGTACCTTTACCGTTACCCATACGGACTTCAGCGGGCTTCTTAGTGATGCCGAGGTAGGGGAAGATACGGATGTAGCAATTACCGACTTTCTTGGTGAATCTGCTCAAGATGATACGAGCAGCTTCGATTTGACGGTTGGAGATATAACCACCCTGGGTGGCGGCAAGACCATATTCGCCGTAGGCAACAGTGTTGCATCTAGAGGCCTGAGTTTTAGGTCTTACGAGATGGCTTCTACGCCATTTCTGTCTCTTAGGTTGTAACATGGATTATTCTCCTTTCTGTTCGCCATCCTTGTTTTCACTAGGAGTGGGAGCAGTGGCGGGTTTGTTAGAACGTCTATCCCCATTACGGTTATTTCTGTTGAAACGATTTCCGCGGTTGAAACGTCCTTCATCAGGACGGCGATCTCTGAGTTCCTGATAATTTTCAGGAAGAGCGATCCAGACCTTGACACCGATGATACCATAGGTGGTTTTGCAAGGCACATAAGCATAATCGATAGGCTGACGGAGAGTGTGGAGACCTAAGACACCTTCACGGTATTCTTCGTAACGAGCGATTTCCGCGCCGCCGATTCTACCTTTGGTCATGGTCTTGCAGCCGAGAGCACCAGCTCTCATGACTCTCTGAATGGCCTTCTTTTGCACGACTCTGTAGGAGCCGCGTTCTTGGAGTTGCTTGACGATGTCTTTGGCGACAAGAGTAGCATCCAAATCGGGATTCTTGATCTCGACGATGGAGAACTTGACTTGATTGACATCTTTCTTGAGCAACTTAGCAGTGTTCTTATTGATCTCTTTGATCTGAGCGCCGTCTTTGCCTAAGACAATGGCGGGGTGGGAGACTAAGAGAGTGATAGTGACCTGCTTCTTAACTCTTTCGATATCGATTCTGGAGAGACCAGCATCGATCTTGGAGAGAACTTCGTTGAGATATTTTCTGATCTTGACGTCTTCGTTCAAATAAGTGGCGAAGTCTTTTTTGTCGGCATACCAATGACTGGACCAGTCACGATTGATGCCTAAACGCAGACCGTTAGGATTGACTTTCTGACCCATGATTATTTGGCCTCCTTATTCTTTAAAGTCACGTAGACGTGTGACCATCTCTTGAGCAATCCGGAAGCAGAGCCTTTGGCTCTGGGGAGGATTCTCTTTAATCTCATGGCATCGTTAGCACTGATGGTAGCGATGTAGAGAGTGGATTCTTCCATGTGGAAGTTGTTGACAGCATTAGCAGCTGCGGATTGGATGAGCTTCTTGATATCTTTCGCGCAGAGCTTGTTGCAGTTGTCTAAGATATCGTAAGCTTCTTGAAGTTGCTTGCCACGAACAAGGTCGATAACAAGTCTAACTTTTCTAGGAGTGACACCGTAGTTAAGGAGCTTAGCCTTGGCTTCAGTGACCTTCTTTTCTTCGACAACAGGCTGAACTTCAGCCTGAACGGTTTCTTTCTTAGCCATTTCTCTTCTCCTTATTTCTTGGCGGTCGTCTTATCATCACCAGCTTTGTGAGCAGTGAAGGTTCTGGTGAAAACGAATTCACCTAATTTGTGGCCGACCATATCTTCTGTGATGTAGACGGGGACAAATGCTCTGCCGTTGTGGACAGAGATGGTATGCTGAATGAATTCCGGGAAGATGGTAGAACGTCTAGACCAAGTCTTGATGACTTCCTTCTTTCCCGTAGTATTCTGCTCCTGAACTCTCTTGAGGAGCTTGGGATCACAATAAGGTCCCTTTTTAGAACTTCTTGACATGTCTCATTCTCCTCCTGTTTATTTACCGTTACGTCTTCTGACGATGAGACGGTTGGATCTGTTCTTCTTAGCGCGGGTCTTGACACCCATGAGTCTACGGCCCCAGGGAGATCTAGGAGCATCGTGACCAATGGGGTTCTTACCCTCACCGCCGCCATGGGGGTGATCATTCGGGTTCATGACAGCACCACGGACAGTAGGTCTTTCACCTAACCATCTGGTTCTACCAGCTTTACCCTTGCTGACAAGGTTGAAGTCTTCATTGCCGACCATACCGATGGTAGCGCGGCAAGTGAGAAGGAACTTTCTGACTTCGCCAGAAGCCAATCTCAATGTGCAATATTTTTCTTCTTTACCCAAGATCTGGGCGCCAGTACCTGCAGCACGGCAGACTTGTCCACCTTTACCAGGTTCAAGTTCCACATTGTGGACCATGATACCTTCAGGGATGGAACCGAGTTCCATGCAGTTGCCAGTGGCGATTTCGCCACTCTTGCCATCGGTAACTTTCATTCCGACAGTCAAGCCTTTGGGGCAAATGATGTATCTCTTCTTGCCTTTGGTGTCAATGACAAGAGCGATTCTGCAGTTTCTGTTAGGATCGTATTCGATCGCTTTGACGAATGCGGTAGTTTCACCGCTTCTCTTGAAGTCGATGATACGATACATTCTCTTGTTTCCGCCACCGATGTGACGGCAAGTGATGTAGCCCTGATTATTTCTTCCGCCAGTTTTCTTGAGCGGAACGAGTAAAGATTTTTCAGGAGCCTTCTTAGTGAGATCGGAGGTGGAGAGAGTGGTGAGGTTTCTCTGACCCGCTGTACGCGGGTTATAAGTTTTGATAGCCATATTTTTCTCCTATACGTTTCTTACTTAGCTTTGGCTTAGTCTTCATTGGCTTGTCTGTCTTCAGCGGCAGTAGCAGCAGCGATCTTACCGAGATCGAAGCTGGAGTCGAATCTGACGATAGCCTTCTTATATTGAGGGAGATAACCAGTGTATCTTCCAACTCTTCTCTTCTTGGCCTGAACGTTGATAGTGTTCACGCTCTTGACCTTAGCGTTGAAGATGGCCTGGACAGCAGCCTTGATTTCCAATTTGGTGGCTTTCTTGTCGACGGCGAAGACGATGGCGTTCTCCTTGTCACGGAGGATTTGGGTTTCCTCAGTGGCGATGATGTGTTTGACGACAGTGAAGTCCTTTAAGATAGGAGCTCTTCCAACAAGGACGATCTCTTCTTGTTTGACTTCTTCGACCTTCTTAGTGGTCTTTCTAGTTCTCTTCTTAGGAGCCGGAGTTTCAGAAGCCTCAACAGCTTCAACTTTCTTAGTTTCTTTGGCCATTATTTTGCTTCCTCCTCATGATGTTCGTCTTCGAGAACCTCGGGGACAACGCCTTTGACTAAGATGAGCTTATTTGCATTTAAGACATCGTAGACAGAGAGATTGTCAGCGGTGGTAAGGATGACGGACTGGACGTTTCTGGCAGCCTGGATGAGATTGCCATCGGGTTGAGCTAAGACGAGAAGGTTCTTCTTGTCATCAGCTTTGATAGCCTTGAGGGCTTTGACGAAGTCAGCAGTCTTAGCAGAGCTGAAGGCTTCATCGGTGAGAACGATAATGTTATCGTTTTGAGCCTTGTCAGAGAGAGCAGAAGTGAAAGCGATGTAATGCTCCTTCTTGTTCATCTTCAAGGTGTGATTCTGTTCCCCATTGGGACCGTGGACAACACCACCGTGTCTCCAGACGGGAGAGTTGGTTGTACCGGCTCTTGCTCTACCAGTTCCTTTTTGTCTGAACGGTTTACGGTTGGAACCGTGGACGATGTCTCTGGTTAAGGTGTGAGCAGTGTCGACTCTTCTGTTGGAAAGGTCAACGCGGACAGCTCTCTGAACAGCATATTCATTGACTTCTGTGTTGAAGAGGTCAGCAGGAAGGACGACTTCTCCGACCTGTTTGCCAGCGTAGTCAAGTACGGGCAAGTTAAGATTTTCGTTTGCCATTTTCTATTCTCCTTCCTGATTAACGACCCATCTTCTTGGAGTTCTTCATAGGGTTGAGAGCCTTGGTGCCTTGAGCAGCGAGCTTATCATCAGCAGCTTTCTTACCGGCAGCCTGGATCTGTTCGATGGTCTGAGTGGTGTAATCGACCACAGGAGAGACAACGAAGGGAGCTTTTCCAGTTTCGACGGTAGAACGAATCTTGACGATAGCGAGCTTAGGACCAGCTACGGAACCTCTGATGAGGATGCAATTCTTCTCAGTGTCGACAGCAACAATGGGAAGATTTAAGACGGTTCTGGTTTGAGGTCTCCACTGACCAGACATCTTCTTGCCAGCGTGAACTCTATTGTTGCAACGGCCGTTAGTAGCTAAGGAACCGATCTGTCTGTGATATCCGGAACCATGACCCTTAGGACCGATGATGCCGTGGTATCTCTTGATGGTGCCAGAGTAACCATGACCTTTGCTCTTGGCAGTGACATCGACCATTTCGCCAACAGCGAAGATGGAAGCATCGATGGCGCTACCGACTTCATATTTGCCGTAGATTTCATCACCCTCTAATTCGCGGATGACATACTTAGGAGCAGTGTTTGCTTTCTTGCAGACACCGGCTAAAGGCTTGTTAGCACGGCTCTCCTTCTTATCTTCGTAGCCAACTTGAAGAGCTTCATATCCATCTTTCTCTTTGGTCTTGACCTGGAGAACGACGTTAGGAAGAACTTCGACGACAGTGACCGGATACATGGAACCGTCTTCAGCGAAGACAGAAGTCATACCGATCTTTCTTCCGATGATAGATTTCATAAACTGTGTCTATCCTCCTTACAACTTGATCATCACTTCGACGCCAGCAGGTAAGTCTAAGTTCTTGAGAACATCGATGGTCTGCTTAGTGGGTCTGTTGATGTCAACTAATCTCTTGTGGATTCTGATCTCGAACTGTTCGCGGCTGTCTTTATCAACGAAAGGAGATCTTAAGATTGTGAAGATCTTTTTCTCAGTAGGAAGCGGAATAGGTCCGACTACTTGAGCGCCAGTCTTCTTGGCGGCTTCGACGATCTTTGCGACCGACTGGTCAAGAACTTTGTGATCATAGCCCTTGAGACGAACACGAATTGTTTTTGTATCTGCCATTAGTGTTTCCTCCTTTACCCGAGATCTTGTTCGGGCTTCCGTTCGGTATGAATTACCGGAATACTGCCTCTACAACCGATGATGGCGTTTCCGCAACTTCACACGTCAATACGGGCTGAAATGGCATTCAGCGGATAATAGTTTACTATTCGACTCTTAGTATGTCAACAAAAAAATGAAGAATTTTCAAACTTTTTCAAGCGGCTTATATATAAGGTATTTAAACGCGCGCGCGAGAATGTACAACCCTTCATGGTGTTTCCTAACATTGCATTTTATGATGAGATTTTTCCCTGTTTTTGATACAATAAAGGCATGAAAATACAACTGAACGATAAAGAACTTGAATTATTGAATCAAATCATCGAACAGAAAGGTCAAAATATGGCTGTTTCTGATCTCGAAAATGTCTATTTGAATGAAAACTATCTCTCCATCGATGAAGAAGGAGTCCAACAATTGATGCAATTGGATGGCACCGATGAGAAAGAATCTTTCCGCGCTTTGTTTTTAGATGGCCTCTCTTTGGATATCCATGATCCCGAAGTGGAGGACATGAGAATGAATTGTAACTTCTCTAACTTTGAAGAATTACCTCCTAACGCTTATGAGAATGATCCTTATCACCTCTTGACTAAGCATGTGAAAGGAAGAGAAGGAAACTATTCTTTCATTCAAAATCACTTTGAACCATTTGAAGGTTTCAATTACGATGAAACTTATGGAGATAGAAGTAATCACTTCGCGGAGAAATCTTTCTTAGGATATTTTCGAAAGAGATTTGATTATCTTGCTCTCTTAGACCGCAATGTGGTCTGGATGTCTATCACGCCACATGAGATCAACACCATGAGAGAATCCATTTGTAACGCTCATGGAAGAGTGGTCACTTTTGGATTGGGTCTTGGTTATTTTGCTTATATGGTCTCTTTGAAAGAAGAGGTCAAAGAAGTCGTGGTAGTAGAAAAGGATAATAAGGTCATCTCTTTGTTCAACAAATATCTTCTTCCTCTCTTCCCTCACAAAGAGAAGATCAAGATTGTCAAAGAGGATGCCTTCCACTTCTTTGAGCGAAAGATGAATGATACGCCTTTTGATTATGCTTTCATCGATATCTATCACACCGCTAGCGATGCGCTTCCTCTCTATTTACGATTCAAGAGAGCGGAGAAGAATATTCACACTAACACGGAATTCTCTTACTGGATTGAAGAGAGTATTCTTTGTCTGTTGAGAAGATATGTGCTCACCCTCATCGAAGAATATTATCAAGGACTCAAAGAGAGTGATTACGATGTCATTGAAGATGAGGAAAGTCTTCTTTTACATGTTCTCTATCAAGCCTTAAAGGAAGAAGAATTTAACAATATGGATTCTCTTCTCTACTTACTTTCTGACCAAGGATTAAGAACGCTAGCCGCGAAAACCAAAGACCGTTAAAACAATATCGAGCAATAGGAGATTCATATGCTAAAAACTATCACTTGTCCTCGTTGTGGCGAATCAAGATTACATGAAGAGAATGGGGTTTATGTTTGCGACGTTTGTGAAGCAACCTTAACCGTTCAAGAAGAGATGAGTTTAGAAGAAAAGCTTTCAGAACTGAGAAAGCTCAATCAAGAGATTGATTTGGGTTCTCTTCGTTTTAATATTCGAAATGAGATGGCAAAAAGCATCAGGAATTACAAAATCATCCTTCCTTTTGCCTTGGATATTTTGAAGATATTACCTGAGGATTTCCAGGCTTTATATTTGAAGAATCTTTGCACCTATAAAACCAATCCTTTCGCCTATGATGCCTTCCTATTCCAAGCAAAAGATACCCCTCTTTCTGATTATGAGAAACTATTCCTTTATCCTTTCATCATCGATGAGTGCCAATATCGAAGCAAAGAAGCCGTCATCGAGTTTTTAAAAGGGCAAGGGGATTATGAGAAATATCAAAAGAGATTAGAGAAGGCAATGAAGCAAAGAGAATTAGAAAATGATCTCTTTGCCAACATTCAAAGGGATGTCTTCATCTGTCACTCCTCTAAAGATAATGATAAGATTCTCCCTATCATTCAAGCGATAGAAAAAGATGGATACGCTTGTTGGTACAGCGAAAGAAACTTAAAGAAAGATATCGATTATTATTACACGGGTATTGAAGAAGCCATTCAATCCTGTCGTATTTTCTTAGTCTTCATGTCTACCAATGCCATCATGTCCGATGATGTCAAATGGGAAATCACACAAGCGAAGAAATACAACAAGAACTTAAGAATCGAATATCGATTAGAGGATAGAAATAACAATCCTCAATTGAAAGAATTCTTCGCAGGTATCCAATGGGTGGATGGTGCTTATGAAGAAAACAGCCAAGAATTGATCGATAGAATTTACCGTGAGCTTCACAAGGAAGAAAAGAAAGAGGATGAGACTCTCTCTCAAATCAAACTCTACCTTTATTTAGAGGATTACGTGAAAGCCAAAGATCTTTTAGAAAAGAAATTAGCGAAAGAGTTTGACAATCCTCTTTTATATGAACTCGGGATTCAGATCGAAAGTCAAAATCAAAAGAAAGTCACCCCTATCGCTCTCAAATATTATGAAAGACTTCTCTCTTTAGATTCAGCGAATCAAGGAAAGTATGAAAAAGATTACGCCTTCTTATTCTCTCTCCCTAAGACTTCTTTAGAAGAAGCGATTCAACTTTATGAGAAAGAAGAATATCAAAAAGCATATCAAGCTTTTTGTGAGCTATTAGATAAGAGTGATGGTGTTGCGGAAAACTATATCGGTCTCATGTATGATGGTGGACTATATTTCCCCATTGATAAAGAGAAGGCTCTCGCTTATTTTGAAAGAGGAGCCAAGCAAGGCAATGTCAAATCTCAATATAACTGCGGTTATATGTATGAGAAAGGAGAAGGTACGCAAAAAGATGAAAAGAAAGCTTTCTCTTATTATCTAGCCGCTTCTAAACAAGGAGATAGTGATTCGACCTATATTGTCGGGTACGATTATTTGACAGGAACAGGTGTGGAACAAGATTATCAAAAAGCGCTCCTTTATTTAACCAAAGCTAGTGAAGAAGGTAATTCATTAGCTCAATATAATTTGGGCAATATGTATTTCAATGGAAATGGAGTGAAGCAAGATTATGCTCAAGCCTTCCGCTTCCAAATGAAAGCTGCTTTACAAGGATTAGATATCGCCCAATTCAATGTCGGTAGATTATACCAAGATGGACTTGGGGTAGAGAAAGATGAGAAAGAGAAGCTTCGTTGGTGGTTAAAAGCGGAAGATCAGAATTATCCTTCCGCCATCTATTCTTTAGGACTCCATTATCTTCGCATCAAAGATTATCAAGAAGCCTACTATCACTTTAAAAAGGGTGCGGATTTAGGAATACTAGAATGCCTTTATCAAGTCGCTTATCTTTACCGTGATGGAGATGGCGTGAAACAAGACTATGAGAAAGCGAGAGAATACTTTAAGCTTGCTGCAGAGAGAGGTTATGCTCCCGCTCAATTTGAATATGGCTATCTCTTTGATTATGGTATCGGGGTGGAAGAAGATTTAAATGAAGCCAAACGCTGGTATGTAAAAGCAGCGGCTCAAGGGAATAAATATGCAAAATATCACCTCGGTGCTATTTATTTATATCAGAACGAAAATTTAAAAGAAGCCGAACGTCTTTTACTAGAAGCATCTTCTCAAGGAGTAGAAAGTGCGGATAATTCTTTAGGAATATATTATCTCGATAATAAAAACTATGAAAAAGCCTTCCATCACTTTAATAAAGCAGCCAAAGAAAACCATCCAGGCGCCTTTTATCATTTAGGGTTGATGTATGAAAGAGGAGATGGGGTTAAAAAAGATATTTACACCGCTATCTCTTATTATGAGAAGGCAACCTCCTTTGGTCACAAGATGGCTCCCAATGCGCTAGGAAATGCCTATAGAGACTTAGGAGAGGTAGATAAAGCCATTCATTATTATCAGATTGCTGCTGAGACAGGAAACGCAAGTAGTCAAACTTCTTTATCTTGTTTATACGATAAAAAAGGAGACTTTAAGAATGCGGCTTTTTGGGCAAAGAAAGCGGCAGAAAATGGTGATGTTCTCGCACAATACAATCTCGGTATTTATTACCTTTATGGAAAAGGTGTTCCCAAAAATAGAGAGACTGCTCGCTCTTACTTTACTATGGCTGCCGAACAAGGCGATGAAGATGCGATACAAGTATTAGCAAACTGGAACGAGGGGTAAGATAGGATGAATCGAAAAGAATTGATAGATAGCTTAGATGGTTTCATTTGGAATAACTCTACTCTTCACTATCAAGCCTCTTGTTATCTAAAAGAGAATCCTGATGATTTTGTCGCTCAGTTTGCACTCTATGCTAGCGCTTATATGCTCAATCAAGATGACTATAATTATTTCTTAAAAGATAACAAACATCTTTTAACGGAAGAAGAAAAGACTTTGTTGTATCCTCTCATCATTGATGAGTGTTTCAAGGAGAGTAAAGAAGCTACCGTTTCCTTCCTTTCTTTCCAAGGAGATTTCACCACAAACCAAGAAAGATTAGATAAAGCAGTAGAGAATAGTGAAATCATTCACGAATATAAATACGCAAAATCTTTAAATATCGAATACAATTCTGTCAATCAAGAAATCGCTTTTGAAAGCTATCAAAGATTAGCAAAATTAGGCCATGCTCCTTCCCTATATGAATTATCTATTTTCTATCGGGAAGGAATTGGAAGAGATGTCGATTTAGAAAAAGCAGATTATTATCTAAACCTTGCCCAAAAGCAAGGATATCACAAGGATTAGGAGGAGTAATCTATGGCTCGACTTTATAATAATCAATTATTATGTTCTAAATGTGGCGAAAGTAATTTCCTTGAAACCGAGACTTCTTTAAAATGTCAAATCTGTGATACAGAAGTTGAACTTGAAGAAGTGATTTCTCTTTTAGAAAGTGCGGAAGAAAAAGGAGAATTAAATTCTGAAAATTCTATTTTTCTTCTCCGTTTAAAGATCAAGAGAGAACTGAACAAACCTTTTAGAAATTATCCTTTGATCCGCACTTATGCGAATGAATTATTAAGTCTTGTTCCCGAGGATTTCCAAGCCCAATTCTTTAAAGCCTTCGCCAATCATAAAAAGAGACCAGAAGAATATGAAAATTTCCTTACTTCTTTTGATTCTTTGCTCACTTCTAAAGATAAAAAAGCTATCTATCCCCTTCTTATCGATGAATGTGATATCGAGGATAGAGATGCTGTCTATGCCTTTTTAAAACGCGTAGGTGACGATAAGAAAGAAGGGGATCGTTTAAAAGCAGCTTTAAAGAGAAACGAAGAACAAAAGAACCACAAAATCACTCATAAGGATGTTTTTTTAGCCTACTCTTATAAAGATAAGAATAAAGTGAAAGAAGTCACTACGGATTTAGAAAAAGCAGAATTGACTCTCTTAGATCCTTACCTTCATTTGCCTAAAGAACTAGATTTATTTGATAGAGGGGTTAGAGAGTGCCTAGATAAATGCTCTTTAGTGGTCTCTTTTGTCTCTCCTTCTTCAAAAGCAAGTAGAGATGTTCAAAACATGCTCTCTCAAGCCAGTAAATTCCATAAAACAGTAGTTGAGATTACTATTAATGAAGACGACCCACTCGATGTACATGAACTTTCTGATGTATTTGACCTTTTCTTCAATGGGAGAAAATACGCAAAAACAATCCAAGAAATCTATCAACAATTAGTTCAAATCGAAGATGATGAAGAAGAGGAATTAGAAAAAGAGCCTCTTTCCTATGAAAAGAAATTGAATTATATCGATGCTTATATTCAACTTTCTCGTCTTCCCCAAGCTAGAGAGATGCTCTCTCCTCTGTTAAAAGAAAAGCCGAATGATGTGACACTAAATTATTATGCCCTTTTAATTGAAACAGATAATAAGAGAGTGTCTAATGATCAAGCAAAAGAAATATATAAAAAGTTTGTTGCTTTAGTTCCGGATAAAGAAAAAGAATATAAGAAAGAATTCTCCATTCTCTTTGAAGATGACCCTGAGCAATGTTACAGAAAAGGATTGCATTACTCCGTTGAAAAGACAGATGAAGGCTATAAAAAAGCGATAGAGTATTTCTTAAAAGCAGGGGATAATCACCCAAAAGCTTTATACCAGTTAGGACACGCCTATCGTTTCGGTTGGGGTGTGGAACCTAACTTTGATAAAGCCCTCAGTTATTATGAGAAGAGTCTCGCCCTAGGAAATAATGACGCGAATTATGATTTAGGATCTCTTTACTACACAGGAGCAAATGGAAAATCAGACCCAGTTAAAGCAATCCCTTATTTAAAAGCGGCCGACAAGGAGAATGATTATCATGCCGCCCGTCTATTAGGTAATATCTATTATTTTGGTGATGGAGTAAAAAGGGATTACGATCAAGCTTTCTATTATTATTCTAAGATTTCCGAAACGGATGACTCGGATGTCTTAAATCGTCTCGGGGATTGTTACTACTATGGTAGAGGAACAAAGGTCAATTATACGAAAGCCATTGAATTCTACAAAAAAAGTGCAAACTACAATAATAACAATGCTCTCTTCAATCTCGGTTATATCTATCAATTTGGTAAGGGAGTAGAGAAGAATTATTCCTTAGCGGAACAATATTATTTGAAAGCTTATGAAGGAAATAACAGTTTTGCTCCCACTTATTTAGGAGACTTCTATTATTATTCTCTTTATGAACATCAAGATTATGCTAAAGCAAAAATGTATTATTTAAAGGCCGCAGAAAAGAATGATGTGAGAGCTTTTTTCCAATTAGGGGAGCTTTATTTCTATGGTAGAGGAGTAACTCAAGATTATAAAGAAGCCGTCAAGTGGTATCAAAAAGCAGCGAGTAATGGCAATGCGGATGCCCAAGCTAATCTTGGGTATTGCTATTATCACGGATACGGTATTGGCATAGATAAAAAGAAAGCGTTAGATCTTTTTGTTGAAGCCGCAAAAAAAGATCAGACGACAGCTATAAACTTCATAGGCTATTACTACGAGTGTGGAATCATCGTTCCAAAAGATATAGAAAAAGCAAGATTCTGGTATTCAAAAACCGCCAAAAAAGGAAACGAATACGCCAAGAAACATCTAGCCGCTCTCAAGTAAAAAAGGTGGGTTAACCACCTTTTATTTTTGACTTGTTTCTTTAAGAACAATGGCTTGATGTTCAGCATCAGAACCAACATAGTTCTCCATAACAATTCTTCTGAAGGGAATAGAGATGTCATTCTTACGGAAGGCGAGAAGAATATTCTCTCTGATGGCGTAGAAGACGTCCCAATAATCTTTTCCTTTGGTGAAGCAGATGACTTTCACCGTGATAGAGAATTCACTTAAGTCCACCACAGCGACAACAGGGACAGGAGTATCTAAGATTCTCTTATCGGCTTGGATGACATCCATGATGACTTTCTTACATTTCGCGGTATCGGTAGAATAGTCGACACCGATTTCAAAGTCTAAACGACGAGTGGGATTGGTGGAATAATCGGTGATGACACTTTGCATCAACAAGTTGTTCGGGATGATGACGTGTTGATTTCTAAAGGTCTCCATGGTGGAAGTGAGAAGCCCGATAGAAGAGACGGTACCCTCACACTCTCCATTTGGGTGTCTTACGTGGATATAATCTCCTGTTTTGAAGCGTTTGCTTCTGAGTAGGACAAGACCTGCGGCAAAGGAGGAGATCAAATCTTGTAAGGAGAGACCGACAGCAACGATAGCGGAGGAGAAGAGAGAAGCAAAGGAATTGAAGTCGACCTGTAAGATCATTAAGACAATGATGGCTAAGCCGATATTGAAGATGGCGTTAGTCAGAGCTAGAGTAAATGTCTTAACGGAGACATCCACACCGATCTTATTTTTGATACCCGCAATCTTTCTGAGAAGTTTCATCAAAAGTTTGATGATCCATCTGCCAACAATGGCGATGACCACAGCCAAAATGAGGCGTGTCAAATTATTCAATTTGGCATCCTCTGGTATTTTGATGAAATAATCGTATAGGGCAGCACCTAAATCAGACCACCACTGTACAAATCCAGCCCAAAATTCTTGCATAGCTTTAATATTTTGCCAATATTTCTTTGTTTTGTAAAGTAAAAAGCATAGGAAATTAATATATAATATTAAATATAATTATTTGATGATTTGATTTCATGGAGGAACTTATGGAAAAAGAAAGCATTTTGGATATCTTATTAGTAAGCGTAACTAAATATACGTTCTAAAAATGGCGAGTCTTATCCTGTATAATCAGGAGTAGGCTCGTCATTTTAGTTTTTAAACTTATTATTGATATGTTCTTTCACTCTCTCTTGGATTCCATCTGCCCAAGGTAGGAA